>JAPOXY010000033.1 GCA_026706845.1 Gemmatimonadota bacterium | reverse complement strand
AAATTCTAAGCCCTTACCTCCCAAGTTTAAAAACTTGGGCATCACGGGCTTGTGAAGTGAAGAACAGGAGTTTCTATGTCTGATAAGCCCAATATTCTGATTATTATGTCTGATGAGCACGCCCCGCAATACAGCAGTATTCACGGGCATCCACTGGTGCAATCGCCCAATATGGAGCGTCTGGCCGATATGGGGGTTACGTTTGATAATGCCTATTGCAATTCGCCGATTTGCGGTCCGTCGCGGATGTCGTTTATGACGGGGCGTTATATCAATCGCATTGGTACTTATGACAATGGTTTTCCCATGGCATCGGATACGGTTACGTGGGCGCATCGTTTGCGAAATGTCGGTTACGATGTTGTGATATCGGGTAAACAGCACTTTTGTGGTCTTGATCAATTGCACGGTTTTCGCACGCAACTCGCGCGCGACTTGCATGCGGAATTGTGGACAAAGAACGGCGTTCCGCGCGGCGAGGGCAATTGGGATGCGGGGGTTGTTGAAGCGAAAAATCCCTGGGGCGGTATTGCCCAAGCGGGGCCAGGTACAACGACTGAGATACAGGTTGATGATCAGGTTGAAGAGGCTGCTCTCGCGTATATCAAAGATCCCGCTCGCAAAGAACAGCCCTGGTGTATCAATGTGGGGTTTATTGCACCTCATTTTCCGCTTGTGGTTCCGAGGCGGTTCTGGGACATGTATCCGCGTGATCAAATTGATATGCCCGAGATTCCCGAAGGCCATCTGGAAAACATGCACCCGGTTTACAAACGCCTGCGCCTGATGTTTGGTATGACCGACTTTTCCGAAGAACTCGTGCGGAGGGGACGCTCGGGTTATTACGGGCTTATCACGTATTTGGACGAAAAAATAGGCCGGCTCATCAATGCGCTCGAAGAAACCGGCCAGCTTGAAAATACCATTATTGTGCATACCTCAGATCACGGAGAAATGAATGGTGAACACGGCATGTGGCGCAAATCAAATATGTATGAGGCGTCCTCTCGTGTGCCTCTTCAGATTGTTTGGCCCGGTCATATTCCGGGTGGTTTGCGCGTCGCGCAAAATGTTTCACTCGTCGATCTGGTCGCTACCATAATCGAAGCCGCTGGCGCTTCGATGGAGATTGCGCCTCTTGACGGCGATAGCCTTTTGCCATTGATCAATGGCGAGATTGAGACGTGGAAGGACGAAGCCTTTTGCGAATACCTCGCGCACGGTGTTATCCGTCCCGTGGGGATGCTCAAGAAGGGCGATTACAAACTCAATATGAGTCCGGGAGATCCGCTTGAGTTGTTCAATATTGCAGAAGATCCCGGTGAGTTTAACGATCTGTCAGAGTCTGCACAACACCGAGAAATACGCGATGCCATGCGCGAGCGATTATTGAAAATTTGGGGTGATCCAGAAAAAATTGAGCAACAGGTGCTCAAGAGTCAAAGGGAGAGGCGATTTATTACGGCGGCGAGTGAAGGGGGATAAGGGTAAATCATTTTTCGCTTTTCAACATTCCCACATTGATCAATTCCGCTTTGAGTTCTGCAATTAATTCTCGATATGTAAGGCTGTTAAAATAGCGCCGCGCTCTTGGCATGGACGCTATTCCAGTCCTGTCCGTATAATCCATTTTGCCAAAATATACCCCGTCGGCTGCTTCGGCTATTTGTTCGGCGAATTGGCGCGGTTGACAATACAGTACTGGCGCGAGTGATGCGGTGACGTGAATGCCTGCTTCGCGCAATCGCTTCATCGCTTTGAGACGCACGCCGATTTTCGGCGCTTTCGGCTCTGTGCGTTTGCGAACCCGATCGTCATTCGTCGGCACGGAAAATCCCACCCGCAATCGACTGCCAAATTGCACCAACAAATCCAGGTCGTCCAAAATCAGATGACTGCGCGTATGCACGGTTAGAGCCTTCAAATTGCAATCTACCAGCACTTTTAAGCAGCGTCGGCTCAATCGATATTTCCGCTCGATGTATTGATAGGGATCGGTCGCTGATCCCATGAAAATTTTGCGCCCATAAATTTTGGCACGCGCCTTGCCCAATAAAAAAGGCGCGTTCATTTTTGGCTGCACCCACTCACCCCATGTCTTGGGATATTCGTAGGCGAATGGAAATTTCATTACATAGCAATAGGCACATCCCATGCCACAGCCAGAATAGGGGTTGAGGGTGTATTCTGTTATGGGTTCACCGGGTGGATTTTGAGGCACGAGTACTGTCCGTACACTGGTCTCGTCAATGTGCAATGATGGCATATTTGCCGCCTCCTGTACGCTTTAGTATTCTAAAAAATATACTGCACATTTGTATATTATTCAAGAAAAAAGACCGTTGCAGGAGGCTCATCTCTCGCAACGGTCTCAACAGGAATGCGGATTTTTTAGTTTAGACTATATTCACCCCACTCGTTTTCACTGGTCGGTCCTCTGGTGAACCACGCTTTTCGTCCAGGGGGATCGAGTACGATGCCGGCAATGGTTTGACCACAGGCTTCGCCATTGTGAATTTCGTTGTGGCGACATATTCCCACAGGGGTATTTACCCGATCTGATAGCATGTTTTTCAGGGCGTCCACATTGCGTTTGTCGCAGGATTTTAACAATCTGGTCGCCCGTCCCCAGCGCAATATGCTCTGTCCGCGCTGATCCCATTGACGCCGTTCAAAGGGCTTGAGCCGATCCGTCAGATAGTGATTTGAATGGGCCATGGGACCATTAAAGGGACAGATGACTTCGTATTCTCTCGCCGTGGTTTCGAGGTCGTATATTTCGCCATTTTCATCGCATATCACGTAATTCATACCCGATGCTCTCGGTTTTGCTATCACTGCATCGATGGCATCTCCGATTCGCACGGTTTCCAGGATGCGCCGAATGATGAAGGGATAAAGTACGCCGCCCGATGCATCTGATGGGACGAGGTTGTTGATGACCACGCCAATGCCCGCATCGTTTACGCCCGCACAGCCCAGCATGCCGGCAGATGTGTAAAGGAGCGCGTCGGGTGCGTGTTCGTTTTTGACTTTGATCAAGATTGCTGCCGCTGCATAGATTGACGAGAGGTCGTAATTTTGCGCGATTAACGCGCCTTCGCCCGATGTGCTTCCCGGAACCATGAATGATGTGCAACCCGATACCATAAATGCATCGGAATAGTAATCGTGTAATTCCAAAAAGCCGTTTAAGGCGAGCAGGTCTTCTACGGGTACGTCCGCTGCCTCGGCGATACCTTCCATCTCTTCAAACAGATGGGGTGCATAGTCGCGGTTGGGTCCCGCGTAAGTTGATACAATTTCATACACGCGCTCTTTTGTCAGATAGCCCTGTGTTCCCTGGACCATATCCTCAAAATTGATAGCGACAAGGTCCCGGATCAGTTCCTTAAATGTCTCGCCATGCGCCTGACCTCGCTCGGTTGGTGATCCACTGACTTCGAGCAATGGCAATGTCTGTGACATGTTTTTCTCCTTTTGCGATTATCGCCAGAATGGACTCGCCTTATCCGAGAATACTACACGCCCAAAGTCATCTGGTGAATGAAACTGTGGCTCCGGCGTGCGGCTGCCCGACCACTGGCTGAATTGCTCATTGGTTTTTCCGCCCAGGCGATTTAGATTTAAGTGCCAGATGTCATTTGTTTTGGGTGGGGTATGTACGGCGACGTGTGCAAAATTTGCAAAGGGTATGGCGGCTTCCAATATCCAGTATTCGTCTTCGTCGCTGTCATCGTTCAATGTGCCGACGATTTGTGTTTTAATCTGGATACCTTCGCCGTTCCACTCGCCGGGTACGGGCGCGTCGGGACCTTGTGGATGAAACTGGTCGAGAAAGATGCCCAATACGTTCATTTCGATATTGAAATAAGCCTGGGGCTGATTGGGATTGGGTGCTGTGAATACTTCGACGGTGTCGTCTTTCCATACGTCAGAATCGCGTGCGGTGTGTTCTGCCCAAATATGTGCATCTTCACAGATGTATGAGACGTATAAATTATGATCATCCCACAGCATTTTGGCTACGGTTTGTTCTTTTTTGCCCGATTCGTACCACGGAAATACAAAGGCTCCCACGTCTGGTGCGGCGACCCAGGCGGGTTCATTCAGGCGTCCGTCAATTACAATTGGTGTGCCTGCGCGATAAATGGTGTACATTGGGCGATCAGCATGAGTTGGTTGTGCCATGAAAATCTCCCCAAGAAGTAAGATTAGAGAGGTTATTTTGAGTGCTAATGATCTCACTCATTACCTCGTCCGGTTCAGTTGATTACATTGTATCCCTATAGCCTTAAAATAGATCGCCCCAAAACAAATGTCAATGGATAGACGAATCAGGAGATAATACATGAGACAGTATATTTCAGATGAGCAAATCGCTTCGGTGATGACGACCCGGGATTTTGTCGAGAGTTGCGACGAGGCGTTTCGGCTTTATGGCCTTGGGAAAATGGTCAGTCCGCTGCGCAAAGAAGAGGTTTCGCGCGAGGGAGAGATGGATCTTTTTCGTCTGGTGATGCCGGGCTGGTGGAAGGGGAGATTTACGGGACAAAAGGTTATCGAAGAGCGTTCGGATGTCAAGGTGGGGCGGTTGGGTTCGAGAACCGCTGTGATCGAGTTGGAGGATGTGCGGAGGGGTGATCGCATTTCGTTTGATGCAGAGCGTATTACCAATATGCGTACGGGTGCGGCGGGTGCGTTGGGCGCGAAATATTTGGCGAAGTCGCCGGTACGCACGGCGGCGATTCTGGGGACGGGGCGCATTGCACAGGCTCTGGGCAGGTGTATTGATGTGGCTCTGGCGCCAGAGATTATACGTGTAACGAGCAGGACGGCCGAGAGACGCGCGGCATATCAAGCAGATGTTGGAGGGGATATTTCCTGTGATCTGGAGGTGGTTGCGGATATTGAGACCTGTATTGATGGGGCAGATGCGATTTTTACTTCTGTGCCGACGCCTGAGCCGATTCTATTCGATGTGGAAAGCCATGTGCATATTTCGGTGATTGGGGGCGATGGGCGTTCCACGCAATTGGATCCGGGATTGTTGACGCGGCGATTTGTGGTGCCCGATCACGGTGAGCAGGTATTGAACTCTGGCGAGTTTCTCGCGTTGTGCGAGAGAGAGGAGACGCCCCGCTGGGTAAAAGGTGAGGGGGATGAGATATTAAATATAGGGCATGCGGCACTGGGACACTTGGAACACTTGTGCGGGCAGGGATGTATTGCGTATTCGAGCGGTCTGGCGATTCAAGATGTCCACGCCGCGGCGACTGTTTGGAAAAAAATTCGGGAAATAAAATGAAGGCTGGAATCTGCGATCAGAAACACGTCATTTATAGCCAAATTCTGTGTCGAGTTTGATCATCATCCAGATCAACAACAGGGATGTTCAATATATTTTTGTGGATCGCGGCTAACATCATGCCGCGATGACAGATGGGATGGCGGTTGAGATGTGCGTTATTGGGCGCGTTGACGCCACCCTCTTATTCTACCCCTCTCTTGCCTGACAAGTGTGACGACGTCCTGCGTAGAGATGTCTGCGTCAATTGAAGGAACATCCAGTGGTGACACGGTGGGACGTTCTGGCATCAGGGCATAAGTCCTACCGTCTTTTCTCCGTATAAGGACCTTACCCGCTGACTCAGCTTTGTCGAGTACGCTGGAGAGTTTTTGTCTGGCTTCCGAGTACGTATATACGTCCATCTTACCCCTCCAAATTAACGAGATTGATACCGAGTGCGTCTGCAGCCCGTCTAAGTGTTCGATTGTACAATTGTCTAAAGAAATGTCAAGGGATATCGTCAGCTTATAAAAACACTCCAGCATTTTTGATGCTGGGGTGTGTTCTTTTTGTTGCGTAAAAGTGTGGCTTAGATTATTATTTGATGGACATTTTGTGGCTATTGGCCACATTTTGTTTTATATATTGTGCTTTGTTTTGAGAGCGATATACAATATATTGTATAATATCAGCAGTAAATTGTTTTTCTCGTTTTTTGTGGCTATCTATAAGACACACTGACGTTTTGCGGTGGGAGCACAACTATGGCGTGGCTTTATCAGCGGGGAAAGAAGTGGTGGATCGGATACTACGATGAAGAGGGCAAGCGCGTGCGGAAGTCGATTAGCGATTCCAAAGAGGTCGCCGAGTTGGCTCTCAAGCGGGTCGAAGCCGAATTGTAGCGCAAAAATGC
>JAPOXY010000032.1 GCA_026706845.1 Gemmatimonadota bacterium | reverse complement strand
GTTCTCTGAGACAGTATTTCAGAATCTCGGTCAGAGGGAGAGAAAGGCTACGGCAGAAGCTTTGGGCAATTTTCTGTCTTGTCTTCACGCCGTTGCATTCGAACACCAGCATATCAAGGATGCTCCATTTGGAGGTAAAGATTTTTGGCGGGAATTGTGGCCTGCCGTGTCTCCGCTCCTGCGAGGCCATACTCGGGAGAAAGCCGAAGACTACTTCCAACGAGCAATACCGAAAGTCGCGTCTGCCACATATCAGAATGTCATTGCTCATTCGGATTTTGGTACCAACAATGTCTTGATTGATGCGGCACACTCGAGGATTGTTGGGGTGATTGATTTCGGCGATTTGAGTATCAGCGATCCTGCTGCTGATTTCGCAACGTTTTACCGCAGGTTCGGGAAGCAGTTTGCCGAGGATATGGTTGAACACTACCAATTGCTGTTGGGAGAGGATTTCTGGACGCGGGTGGATTATGAGTCAAAGCGAAAGCTCTTTTTTGTTGTTTTCTTCGCTCTAAATTACGGCTTTGAGCAGTACGTACCTGGTGTTGTCAGAGCTATTGAATCCCAATTTGTAGATTGATGCCTTCACTATTTCGAGACTATTCCAAAAGTTCAGTCAAAAGGTGTGGGAAATGAAGGTTGGTGATCTGAGCAAGTTCAAGTGCGTTGTTTTCGATTTCGGTTTTACGTTGTCATCGGATCTCTATTTTAAGGTATCCCCGCCTGAATGTCCCGAATGGCACGATATTATCCAAGAGCATGTGTTCGCCAATCGGCCTGTCTGCAGGATGTGGATGACGAATGCCCTGGGTCTTAGAGATATTGCAGCCATTGTCTCCGATCATGCGAATATGGATATTTCTGCGGTTTTGAAAACTATGGAATTGGGGTGCAAAGACCTTGACTTCAATGAGGCAGTTTTGAATTTCGCACTGGCGCAGAGAAGTCAAGGGAGACGAACCGCGATTGTAACTGCCAATATGGATGTTTTTTCAGATGTCGTTGTTCCTGCGCATGGATTGGACGAGATATTTGACGTGATTATCAATTCTTCCGATTACGGAGAATTCGATAAGCGCGTACTCTGGCCAATTGCGTTTAAGGCGCTGGGAGATGATATACACTATGGAAATAGTCTCTTGATTGAAGATGGCAGCAAGGAGCCAGAGTTGTTCAGAGGTTGTGGTGGTTTTGCCTATGAGTACACCAATGACGAGAGTTTTCTCAAGTGGTTGAATGAGGATGTGCTCTGACTGGAAAAGAGAGATATGGAAATGCTGTCGGAACTTATTAAAACAGACCGATTGATACTCAGGGTGTTTAGCCTTGTGGATGTTGAAGATGTTTTGTTATACGCATCTGATCCGGAATGGGCGCGCTTTCTCCCGGTTCCCCAACCCTATACGAGAGCAGATGCCGAAAAATTTGTAGCAGGTCAAGTGTTGCAGGATCGCAAAACACGCGTGTCCTGGGCGATTGAACACGCTGGTTCTGTTATTGGTGGAATCAATATTGGGTTTGATTTTGATAATCGCGTTGGCGAAATGGGCTATAGCATTGCCCGTCGATTTTGGGGAAAAGGGTTGGCTACGGAAGCTGTGGGTGCTGTTATCGACGAATCGTTTTCAGCCTATCCAGATTTGAATCGCATTCGCGCTACAGCCGATGAGAGAAATGTCGGTTCTCTCCGAGTAATGGAGAAGCTGGGCATGGTCCGTGAAGGTGTCCTGCGCCGGGATATCTATCTAAGAGATGAATTTAAAAACATGGTATGGTGCGGGTTATTGCGTTGCGAATGGGAGGCTCGTAAAAATAGGTGAAGGTAAAAATGGAGCCAGATCTATGAGTTCAAAGCTGTGCGTTATGACAGCTTATGCAGATGAGACGCGGGCGCTTCTCGATGTTCTGGGGCATGATGCGAGCGATTCGGTTGACTGGAATGGCAGGTTGCAGTTTGCATGGCGCAATGGAGATGAGAAGTGGATTGTTATGCAGTCGGGTATGGGCAAAGTGCGAGCGGCTTCAATGTGCCAGATGATCATAGACAAATATCAGGTAGATACATTTTTCGAGTTTGGATTTGCGGGTGGCCTGGTAGATTTTTTAAGTATTGGGGACATTGTCGTAGTTACTGGTGTTTCTGAGCACGATGTACCAAATAGATCGGAGATTCAGAGCGAGCAAGATGGATGGCGAGCGCGTCTTTTCAATGCCTCTTTCGCTTCGATAGACAGGTTCGCAACGTGTTTATTAAAAAATAACTCGGGCGCTACGGTCAGGAAATCTTCTGTGATTTGCGGAGATATGGATGTCTATGATCGCGAGGTGCGAGATAGAATTGCCGCAGAGAGTGGCGCTATAGCTGTGAATTGGGAATCAGCGGCTATTGTGGATGTTTGTGCGATTAATAAGATCAAATATGTCGGTGTCCGCGTCATTTCTGACCTGTGTGTTAAAGAAGATCAGGGTCCTATTCCCAAAGAGCGGTTTGAACGCTTGCGTAAATCTACTGCTGCATATATAAATGCTTTGTTAGGCTTCCATCAGGGGACCAGGCAAAGCGGACGAGATGAGGATGAAAGATGAGTGATATTATTGCCCCGTTTGAGATGCCGACGTGGGATCCCTGTCCATTTTGTGAAAGAGTTGCTGGACGCGGTGAAAACAGGCATGTTATCCATTCTACTGACAAGACGCTTGCGTTGCTCAATCCCAGGCAGTTTGAAATTGGACAGCTTCTCGTTGTTCCTCGCCGCCATGCGCCGACGATATTGGATTTGACGGATGATGAGGCTGGTGAAATTATAAAGACGGTCCGAAGAGCAGCGGAAGCGCTTGTTAAAACTTTCAATCTGGATGGGATTACGGTCTATCAGAATAACGGTATGGCCAGCTTGCAAGAGGTGCCGCATTTTCACATGCACGTTGTACCTCGCAGAAAGTCGAGCAACTGGGGGAGTGGACCTCCGCATATTGCTGCCTTACAGCCAAAAGATGGGGGTGTGAAGCAGAAGGTGACTGTGTCATGGGAACGGGCGGAAGAAATTGCGTCTATTATAAGGCCGAATTTCAAGACGATTTAGATGGGATATTCCAAAGTGCATCCACGCGGATGGATGCATGAGAGTTGCAATAACACACTTACTTAAACACTACTATGTACGATATCACAAAAGAACACGCGATTGAGCGGGGCATACTCGTCGGGCTTGCGCTGCCTGGTATCTCACTTGATGAAGCACAGGACACGCTTGACGAACTCGGCCTTTTGGCGGATACGGCGGGTGTTGATGTTGCCGTGCAGGTGCTTCAGGAACGTGGGCGCAGAGACCCTGCGTACCTGATTGGTCGCGGCAAGGCTGAAGAACTCGTCGAACAGGTCGTAGAACACCATGCACAAGTCGTTATTTTTGACGAAGATCTCTCGCCGGCGCAAACCCGCAATCTCGAAACTCTGCTTGAAGTTAAAATTATCGATCGCAGCCGACTCATTCTCGATATCTTTGCCAGTCGCGCCAAGACTCGAGAAGCCCAGACTCAGGTCGAGTTGGCTCAACTTATCTATATGTTGCCCCGGTTGACCCGTCAATGGACCCATCTTTCGCGGCAAGCTGGCGGTACTGGTGGCACTGGCGGGGTGGGTACGCGCGGTCCGGGTGAAACGCAGCTCGAGGTGGATCGGCGCGCGACCAATCGCCGCATTACTATTCTCAAGCAGGCACTTGGCCGCATTGCCAGACAACGCGAGATTGCCCGCAAACAACGCACCGATATTTTTCGCGCAGCACTTGTCGGCTATACCAATGCGGGCAAATCCACCCTTATGCGCGCCCTTTCTGGTGCTGATGTGTTGATCGAAGATCGGCTCTTTGCCACGCTTGATTCCACCACGCGGCGCATCTCCCTCGGTTATAACCGCGATATTCTTTTGTCCGATACTGTTGGTTTTATTAAAAAATTACCCCACCATCTGATCGCTTCTTTTCACAGTACTCTCGAAGAGGCAATCGAAGCCGATCTTTTGCTTCATGTGGTTGACGTCAGTCATCCAGCTTGTGAAGAACACGTCGCTACAGTGATTGAGGTGCTTGGAGAACTCGACGTGGCCGATAGACCGACTATGATGGTGTTTAACAAAAATGATCTGTTAGACGATCGGGCCAGACGCAAATATCTAAAAGCGACATATCCCGACGCGGTCTGGCTTTCTGCTGAGACGGGCGATGGACTCGAAGACCTGCGGTGGGCGATCTACAACCACCTTGAGGGCGACCGTCTGACACTCGTGGTTCAGATTCCGCAACACGAGGGCAAACTCCTGTCAGAACTCTATCGAATTGGCGAGGTTTTGCACACGGACTACAAGGGCAATGATGTTTTAATGGAGGTGAAACTCAGCCAACACAATGCGCGGCGTCTTTTGCCCAATGGTCGCTATCAGAATCAGCAGGTCAGTCCCCCACTATCCGGATAAAAAAAACGCGCGTCATAAACGCGCGTTTTTTGTCTATCGTTGTGTCGATCAATCTGCTACCTGCTCGACTTCTTCCTGCTTTTCTATAGCCATCTCTTCTTGTTTTTCTATATCGACCTCTTCCTGTTTCTCTTTGTCCTCTTCCTGCTTTTTTATATCTACAGCATTGGGTGCTACGGCGCATGTCCCGCGCAATACAGCACCTTTTTCGACGATCAGCACCTGAGTTGTAATATCGCCATCAACCTCAGCACTGGGACCAAGCCTTACGGAGTGCGAGGCATCCAGAGGTCCTTTGACACAGCCGTCAACAACCGCGTCTTTTACCTGGATCAAATCGGCATCTACCTCGCCCTGAGTACTGACGATCAGTGAACCAGAAGACGTGATTTTTCCGCGAAAAGTCCCATCTACGCGAATACTATCGGCGATCTGAAAATGCCCTTCCACAACCGATCTTTCGCCCACAATTGTATTGATGGCTTCTACGTGGTCTTGTTTGTTGATCTTCGCTAATTTCGAGGTAAGAAATCGTGCGGATTGCATGCCCGTCCCCCTTCGATAACTTCGTAGTGTAAATGAGGTTCACGGCTTTGCGTTGAGGTGCCTACCAGGGCGATGTATTGCCCCTGTCTGACATAGTCTCCTTCTTTGACCAGCAGGGCGCGGTTGTGACCATACCGCGTCGTATAAATGCCACCGTGATCAATAACCACCATATGCCCCAACTCGGGATCGAAATCTGCAAATGTCACCTGTCCATTGGCTGTGGCCTGCACGGGTGTACCTGCACTGGCGGCGATATCAATCCCCGAATGGCGTTTTTTCAATACGCCCGTCGGAGATAACCCATTGACGCAGTTGTCTCCCGCTTCAAATGCGCGTGCCACCCACCCAAGAGAAGGGGGCACAGGCCATATTGCGGGAATCCAGTGTATTTCCAGACCAACGCGCGGCTTGTTTTGCACCAATAGGGTTGCTATTTCATAGTATCCTTCAATGTACTGTGTTTCATCGGGTATTGGCGACAAGCCCATGTGACCTGACAATATAGAACGCAGTTTTTGTTCTCCGACCTGCATGCGCGTTACCACTTGCGCCAGTTCATCCACGCGGGCAACGTCGGCGTACAGGCGGTCATTTTCCTGTTCAAGCGTTTGCGCAGTGTGTTTCCAATACGAGGCTCGCCACAAAAAAAATAGACCGATAAATACCATACACAGCGCAAAGGCCAATCCCGAGCCTATCCCCAATAGCATGCGATAACGGAGTTTAAACTTCAGGGTTCTTGATCCATCGTCTGGAATGACCAGCACTGAAAAATTTTTGCGTTGCCAGTTCAACACGCCTCCCAATGTCTTGAGCTATGGGGTGTGCAATATAAGGGGCACTAAACCAGAAGTCAACGGGCGTTTTTAAGTGTGTGATCAGCCAAAATGTGAAATAGATCGGGCAAACACAGCCCCGCAAGTGCCCATATAGCGATTTTGAAATCCAGGTCTTTCAAGTCGTCAAACGACATTTTCCAGCCCAGATCAAAGAATGCGTTGGCTATAGCTGCGATCGCGTACACAACTATGAAAATATAAAGTACCCGGGTCAGGGTGCCCACAATTGGCGTATGGGAAAGTCCTCTGTGTTTGAAAATATGGGAATAAGGCCGCCACAGCAAACGCAAGATTCCCCAGTTTTTCAATGGGTCACTGGCTTTTAAGTCCAGGTCGGGCGATAGTAAAAACGTGCCAAATAAGTAGGCAACCACAAAAACAGTTCCGTATTCGACCATTTCATCGCGTCCGAAATATTCGAC
>JAPOXY010000031.1 GCA_026706845.1 Gemmatimonadota bacterium | reverse complement strand
TTTTATCTCGATGAAGAACAATGCAACAGGGTGAATGAAGCATACGAAAAGGAAATGGACTCTCGCCTAGAAACAGGCGAAATCAGGATGATTAGAAAACCTCTGAAACCCGATCCCGACATGGACGATTCTTATTTTTTGGATAATTGAAATATAGACAAACAACCATCCTTTATTCGCCGAATGCCGAATCGGAGACGCAATAAGGTTCGAGTTTCGACCAATCAAATTCTACGCCAATTCCCGGATCATCAGGCGCAATCGCCCGGTGGTTTTCGATCTTCAACGGACGCTTTGTGTACTCGTCAATTGGAAAGCTATGGTATTCCATCCAACCTGCATTGGGTTGCGCCGAAACCAGGCTGACGTGCAACTCCTGCATGCCGTGAGAGCATATTGGGACTTCGTACTTACGCGACAATTCGGCAACCTTCAGCCAGCCCGTAATCCCCATACAATTGGAAGCATCAGGCTGAATATAAGAGAGCTTAGCCTGTTCAAAAGCGTAGCCAAATTCATGTATCGTATGAAGGTTTTCGCCCATTGATAGAGGCACTCCCGTAGCATCGGCAATCTCGGCATACCCCAGATAGTCGTCTGGAAGTGTAGGCTCCTCAAACCACAGGATATCGAACGCCTTAAATCGGTTAGCCGCCTCAATAGCGTACTCGACACTCATTGAGTAGTTTGCATCGATCATGAAAGCAATATCGGGACCGATAAACTTTCGAACCGCCTGGACTCGCTCTACATCCTCATCCAGAGTGGGTTGCCCAACCTTGATCTTGACCCCATTGAAGCCCTTGTCGAGATAGCGACGGATGTTATCGAGAAGTTTCGGGAGTGGAAAATTCAGATCAATACCTCCGCCATAGGCCTTGCAACTCGCACTCGCTCCACCCGAGACTTTCCACAGGGGCAGGTCTTTGCGTTTGCAGCGGATATCCCAAAGAGCGATGTCGATCGCCGATATCGCAAATGACGAAACCCCGCCGCGACCGACGTAATGAATATACCATTCGCACCAATCGTTGATCTCTTCCACATCCGCCCCATTCCTGCCAATCAACCTGGGAGCCAGATCCGCGTCGATCATAGCTTTAATCGACCTGCCACCGCGACCACCGGTATAAGTGTACCCGGTTCCCTCGTACCCATCCTTCAGTGTTATCGTCACGGTAATCAATTCGAAGTGACTATGGTCGCCATGCTTGGCATCGACCAGCACCTCCGCCAATGGCACTTCGAACAGCCGCGTTCTTATCTTAACGATTTGGCTCATATCATCATAAATTACAGCTTCAAAATTCTATCATCCCAGCAACGCCTCTGGTGGCACATTGAACCTTTCTGGATTAATCATCACATCGCGGATCGTGCTGTAGTGCTGGAAATAAGACCAGGCAAGCTGTTTTTCCCGTCCTCTTTCCAGATCACAATCGAAGCGCACCAGAAAATTCCAGTCGGACCGTCCGTAATGACACAGCCCCCAGCTAAACCCCTTGCCATCTTTTGTATCCGTAAATTTATCGGGAATATAAGCCCCTCCTGCAGGTGGAATATCTTCCAGCGTTGCCATCACCTCAAAGTTCAAGCCATCCTCCGCGTATTGAATTGATCCCTTCTCAGGACCCGCCCAATCAACCATTGCAGCCACACCTGTTTTCCAGGGCCAAACCCAGACCTCGTGCCCGCTATTTGTAATTGGATTCAGCGGATGTTTCTCATAAGGGCCCTCAGGGTGATCAGCAATCGCCACGCCCCACTTCGAATCGGCAAACATGATATCTCCGACTCCATGCCCTTTGTAATATAGCCAGTACTTGCCATCGCGCACCAAAAGCCCCGGATCGTGAACTGCAGCACTATCCCACGACCCTTTTTTAATAACTTTCCGTTTATGCACCTGATCGAGATCTGGCACCTCAAATTTTCCATCAGGAGCGGTTTCCAAGACTGGCTCAGGCAACTTCTCCCACGGCCCATCCGGAGAGTCTGCCTTTGCCATGCCCACTACGTTGATACCCAAACCGCGTTCGGGCATGGTCTCGGCCTGATAAACCAGATAGTATCTGCCATCGGCGACGAGAATATTACATGTAAACACACTGTAATCATCCCAGGCACCTGCCGGACCACGCTCCACGGCTGGACCAAGCTCTGTCCATACATACCCATCGGGACTCGTCGCATACCACAAGTCTGCGTTCAACCATTTATATCTCGTATCAGTGCAATGTGTGTACCAGACGTAATAAAGATCGCCAACCTTGATAATCGAACTCGGATCTCTTCGCCCAACACCAGGCTCGTAACCAAGCCCTTCGACAGGAGAATAACGAAAACGCGTATATAACTCATTCTCACTATCATCACACCGATGCCGTTTCATTGCTACACTTAGTGGCTTCTCTATTCCATCAGTCATTTCTCTATTGTCTTCCATGTTCGTTGCAAAAACCGATCCACCTGAATCATTGTCACATCAAACCACGGCAGCCAATTCCACGTACCGTGAATCCCACCTGTAAGTGTTAGAGCCTCATTTGGCACACCAAGGTCATTCATACGTTCTCGAATGGTATCAAACGTTCGGACTGAATTTTCTCAAAAAAACAAAATAGGTTACAGCTTTGAATAGACACCTTACATCCATCTTTACAATTCCGCACCGTTTTATCCCTACCCCAGGTAATCCACCTTCACATCCCCAATCGTCAAATTGCTTGAAAACGCCACGCGACCTATGTCTTCGAGCTCGAACCAAATCTCCAGATTGCCGTCCCCCGCTTCAAGCTCGAATTGTCCTGTATTCTCTCCCGCAGCCAGCGGGCTTCTCTGAGTATTCCCCTGCCACTGAACTCCGAGGGCACCCGCGCCATTTAGCGACTCACGGTTGATTCGAAACTCATAGGTTCCACTCTGTTCGATCTTCACACGCCAGCCGTGTGGCAGTTCGGATATGTATTCTGAATCCTGATAACGGCACAGCGTGAGAGGATTCTCGGCCGAATTCCCAATGTGAATGACCCCCACCTGCCAATCCGAAGCCACATCGTCGAACCAGGCGTCGTAGTCTTTCTTCATCTGCGCTACAAGATCGGGCATCTGGCCACCTATCTCTTTCTCTTCGCCAGAGTCGTCTTCGAGATCGTACAGCTCCATCCTGGGGTCTGTCGAAGAAGTCTCAAAATCCCACTGTCCACCGGTACCGGGATAACCCAACCACTTGTAGCGCTGGGTAATCGCCGTACAGTTGTGGTACTGTCGCGGGCGGCTCCCCCGGTGTGTCTGGACGAAAAGTGTGCGATCAAGCCATGCCACTTCACGACCTCGAATCAGGGGCGTCAGATCCACGCCATCCATCCTGAGATCAGAGGGGAAATCCACGTTACAAAGCGACAACAAAGTGGGCAGAACATCGATGTGTGAGGCAATCTTGTCGGTTTTGAAACCAGCCGGCAGCCCTTTCGGCCACCTCATGAAATACGGAACGCGAATCCCGCCTTCGTACACGTCTCCTTTTGTGGATCTGAGTCCGGCATTGTACCTGCCGCCCGCGGGACCGTGGTCGGACGTAAAGATGATTATTGTATCCTCATCCAGACCGAGACGTTCCAGCAGTTCCATGAGTCGCCCAATATTGTCGTCGATATTCTCGACCATCCCATAGATTCGTGCAACGCTCTCATCCAGCCCCATCTCGCGATAGGGATCCGCATATTCGTCACTGATCTCGAGAGGACCGTGCGGCGCGTTCGTCGGAATATAGATGAAAAAAGGCTCGCTTTGATGTTCCTCGATGAACGCGAGGGCCTCGTCAAAGAAGACATCCGTACAGTACCCTTTCGCCTGGAATTCTTCCCCTTCTCGCCACAGAAGCGAGTCAAAGTAGCTATTTGGCCTTACGGGGGCTTGCCCGATCCCGCCTCCTTTGTGCCACACGGCTTTCTCAAATCCCTGGTCCATTGGCCTCATTGGGTAATTGTCACCGAGATGCCACTTCCCAAAAATCCCGGTGCGGTACCCGGCATCTCGAAACAGCTCGACGGCAGTGACCTCATCGCCCGACATTAATGCACCCCCTCGGGACGTGTGCAGAATTCCGGTTCGATAGAAATACCGCCCGGTCATCAATGCGGCTCGAGAAGGCGAACAAAGCGGATGCCCGTAGAAGCGGTCAAACGCTACCCCTTCATTGGCCAAACGATCCATATACGGCGTCCTGACCTGGTCATTCCCGTGTACCCCCACAGTTCCGTACCCCTGATCGTCCGTAATGATAAGAACGACATTGGGCCTGTTTGTCTCATTCATTTCATTTTACCCCGCTATGAGGTCAATGGAATGCATCTCACTTTCCGATAAGGACCAGTCAAAAACATCGAGATTCGCCTGAAGATGTTCTCGGGAACTCGCCTTGGGAATAACGATCGTGCCTTTTTGCAACAGCCACTTGAGAGCGACGTGTGCAGAGGTCTTATCGTGGATGCGGGCAATGTCCAGCAACACGGGATCCCGAAGAATATCCTTCTTCCCCAGAGGAGAATACGCAGTCACCACCACATCGTTTTCCAGGCACCATTGCAAAACATCTCGCTGTTCGTAGCCCGGATGGTATTTGATCTGATTGACACTGATAGGTGCTGCGGAGAGAGAACGGGCGCGTTCCATTTGTTCGACTGAAAAGTTGCTAACCCCAATACTTCGCGCTTTTCCCGCATCGAAAAACTCGTTGAAAGCGCGAATGGTTCCTTCCATAGGCACGGCTTCGTTGGGCCAGTGGACGAGCAACAAATCCACGTAGTCCATCTGGAGATACTCGAGAATATCATCGGCTTGTCTTCGTGCGACATCATATTGCAGATAATCTCTACCGACTTTGGAGGTTATAAAAAGTTTTGAGCGGTCAGTTCCGACCTCCCGCAGGGCCTCGCCGATTTCGCGCTGATTTTGGTAGATCCAGGCCGTATCGAAGTGCGTATAGCCCAATTCAAGAGCCTGTTTGATGACCTCTTTACATTGATCGCCTCTCATCGGCCAGGTACCGAGACCGACAACAGGCATTGTATGGCCCGAAAGCAGGGTCAGGGATTCCATTGTTTATCCTCATTAGAAAATTAAGACTCATTCATACCGCAACGACTCAACGGGATTGGCCATGGCTACTTTGATCGCTTGATAGCTCACGGTAAGACAGGCGATAATCAAAGAAATGACGCCGGCAAAAACAAAGACGCGCCATCCCAGAGATGTGTGATAGGCAAAATCATTTAACCACTCGTTCATAAAGTGATAGGCCAGCGGAGCGGCCAGTGCAAAGGAGATGACAACCAGCCTGATAAACTCTTTGGAAAGTAGAATAACGAGATTGGGAATAGACGCGCCGAGAATTTTTCTAATGCCAATTTCCTTGGTGCGTTGTTCGGCGGTATAGGACGCCAGACCAAACAGACCCAGGCAAGAAATAAAAATGGCGAAAATTGCAAAAAAAGTAGCCAGCGTGCCCATCGTGCTTTCGGTGCGATACATGCTTTCAAACTGTTCGTCCTGAAAAGAAAATTCAAAAGGACGGTCATTGAATTTCTTAAATACCCTCTCAATACCTGCAATAGTCTCAGCCGTTTGTCCCGCGGCAATACGAACAAATAAATACTCCGTCCGGGCGGGACTCAGAAGAATAATCAGCGGTTCGATGGCGGTGTACAGGGATTGGAAATGAAAATTTTTAACCACACCAATAATTGGACCTTCGCGACCAAACCGCAGAAGGGTGCCAACCGGGTTTTCCATGCCCATAGCCCGAGCCATTTCTTCATTCACGATAAAACTTCTGAGATCACCGGGAAAATCTCTGGAAAATTCGCGCCCGTGAACAAGCTCCATTTGCAGGGTATTGACCACATCGTAGTTGGCCTGTAACCTGTGGAAAATATGTTCTGAACTGGGATCTCGACCCGCCCACATGGCATTTGTTCCGGTACTCGTTACCCTGAGAGGATTGTGTGCGGTACTGGTCACACCGACAATGCCCGGCTGTTGCAAAAGTTCGCGTCTGAAAGTCTCATACTGCCTCTTAGCTGCCCCCTCCAACCGTATATACACCAGATTATCGCGGTCAATTCCCAGATCTTTATTTCGCATATACGCAATCTGCTCATAAACCGTCAGCGTGCCGATAATGAGCAAAATAGAAAGACCAAATTGAAACACCACCAGCACCCGACGCAACTGACTCGAACCCGACCCCGGTGTAAAAGTACCGTGCAAAACAACGACGGGATTAAAATTGGACAGGAAAAAAGCGGGATAGCTTCCCGCGAGCAAACCGGTTACAATCGCAATACCAAAAAAAATCAGAAGAATCTCGATACTGAAAAGATCCGTCGTGAGCGTCTGATTAATCAAATCGCTAAACGACGGCAAAACCAAAATGACCATAACCAGAGCCAGAATAGCAGCGAACATGGTCATCAGGAGAGATTCTCCCATAAACTGCCCAATCAGAATGGTTTTATGCGCCCCAACGGCCTTGCGAATCCCAATTTCCCGGGCGCGTTGCGTAGAACGCGCAGTCGATAGATTCATAAAGTTGATACTCGCGATCAGGATGATGAACACAGCCACGACAATAAACATACGCACATAGTCAATCCGACCACCGACCAGTTTGCCATTCCTGTAGTCGGAATACAGATGGATGTCCTGATAGGGTTGTAAAAAAGCATCACTCGTAACCGTCTTATCATTCTCCTTAATAATATTTTTTATCTTGGCATTGAATTGATCGATATTGACATCCTTTTGCAACTGAACGTACAGTCGAAGGTGATTTACCGTCCACTGAGAAAAACCGCGTTTACTGGCCAAATAAGATGCCATGGGCAAAATACAGTCATATCTCTGCCTCGAATTTACGGGCATGTTTTCATAAACCCCGGCCACCTTAAAACTTTTGTTATCGTATTGTATCAGGGCGTGCGTGCTATTCACCACAAATATCTGTCCCATCGCAATACTTCTCCAATCCTCTCCGAAATACTTCTCGGCCAGTCGCTCTGAGATGGCGATGTTATTCGGTTCCGAAAGCGCGGTTTCGGGATCGCCCAGGATGAGAGGAAAGGTAAAAATGTTAAAAAAGGCCGGTCCAGCGTGATATCCGCGCTCCCGAAAAGTCTGTTTCCCCTGTGTCAAAAGTATGGGCTGAGTCCAGGTCACAAGCACAGTCTCGGTAACTTCGGGATATCGCTCTTCCAGCAATTTGGCACTCGGCTGCGGTACAGAAGACAGCGTCGAAATCTTATTCAGGCCGTGATGATGTCGCATGAGGCGGTAAATTCGGTCGCCCTCCACATGGAATTGATCGTAGCTGAGTTCGTGGGCAATCCACATAAAAATTAAAAAACTACAAGTCAGGCCCACGGAAAGACCCGCAATATTGATGATGGAATGGGTTTTTTGTCCCCAAAAATTGCGAATCGCGATTGTGATATAATTCTTAAACACGGATTTCTCCAGTTCAGGTATAAGTGCGGATAATTATAATAAATTTCGGATACAATATCCAATCTTTACGTTGGGGCGCAATCTATTCTTTCTATGGACTTACAATTTATTCCAACCTATATTTGGACTAATCAAGTGTGCTATTGATGTGTGAGGTTTAAAACGATGAACAAAAGGCATCTATCATCGCCGCAAATGCGCCTGTCGTTTGAAGAAGAACAAAAAGTTCGGCGCAAAGACGATATCGCCGTGCGATGTATGCAATGTGGTAAGCGATTTGCCCAGCCGCGCTGGTATATTGAAAAGGGCATGCGCTCTCAATTTTGCAGCAACGAGTGCAGAACCCATTGGGAATCTGACGAGGATTTTGAACTCGTGCTGGAAGGTCGTCCAGAGTATCGCGGGGGAAATTGGAAAATTCAGGCAGACAAGGCGCGCGCGCGCGATGGGTTTTGTTGCGCCTCTTGCGGGATTACAGAAGACGCGCTCGGACGACAGATGGATGTGCATCACAAAATACCGTACCGGCTTTTCGACTCGCCAAAAGAGGCCAATCAACTGAGCAATCTAATCAGTCTATGCCCTTCATGCCACAAGAAGATAGAGGGACAGGCAGACACGCCGTTATTTGATCGCGTCAAACACCGATCACAACGGTCCCAATAAAGATCTTTATATCAGCGCATTTGATTCGCCAAATACGCGCTCACACACTTTTCCAACGCGCTCTCTATAACCTTCGGGTGCAAAAATGTAGAATTTCCAGAGCCGTTCATACTGGTCTTCCACGACCTTTACATCAAAAGGCGGATTGTCTGGCGGATCGTTCAGACGACTCAAGCCGTTTTGCGTAATAACGCGCACGCGCGCTTCTTTGATGGCCGAGATATCTGGACAATAGAGAATAACCTGATCGGGGTTGATGGTCACAGCATCGGCAATTTGTCGCTCAATCTGCTGCCTACTCTCGACAGATCGATTGTAGGTGGCGATCAACTCATCGCGCCCCCGACGCCCCACTTCGGCAGTCGAAATCATATAGGCGCGTTTGAGCAGCCGCCGTTCGCAAACACCGTTGATCAAACGGTCAATGCGCGGATCCTGGTAGCTGAGCAAATGGCGAAAGAGGGCATCGTCCGTCAGAGTGTAAAGATCGGTTTCGGCAAGACCGTGTTCGGTGGCGATTTCGACGGCTTTGGCAATCATAGCACCCGACGATACCTTGGCGTGGTGATAATAAACGCGCTCGGTGAGGAAATAGCGCAGCCGTAACAAGTGCAGCAACTCGGTGCGCGTACTGAGACGGGTCACATCAATCGCGAGATTTTCATCGGCAAGCATAAAGGTGCTAAAAATTCGGTCGTCATAATCCTGACGCAGGCCTGCAAAATACGCATCGCGACGCAAATAATCGAGTAAGTCGGCATCGATGGTGCTGGACACAATCTGCTGCATCCACGCCGGTGAAAACGATTTGTCCGTAAGCAGAGAAATCACCGTATCGCGCAGGCTTGAAGCATCGAGTGCTTGCGCGATTTCTGTTTGCGTCAGGAAATGTTTCATGCGGGCATCTGTATCGTGGCGGGGAAAGAGCTTGCGTTCATCTTCAAAAGTATGTCCAAAAGGCAAATGCGAAATATCGTGAACCAGAGCGGCCAGCGCGACCGCATCGGCCTGCTCGGGTTCGATTTGCGCGCCGCCGCGTCTCAAGACATCAAGCACGCGCCGCGACATCGCCGTTGTCCCCAGAGAGTGTTCAAAACGCGTGTGAACACAGCCAGGATAGACCAGATATGCCGATCCTGTTTGTCGCACGCCGCGCAGGCGTTGCAATTGCCGCGTGTCCATAACCCGGCGTTCAGATTCATTAAACGACATATCGCCGTGAACGGGATCGCGAATAATCATTTTGTGCTCCCGATGAGTTGTGGAATTGTCCATTGACAGTCAGACTTCACCATGATATTTTGCACGCGGAATATTCACAGCCTCGCCCTCAGGCTATATAACCTTATCACTTTCCAATGTATTTGAGGAGATTCAATGGCCGATGCATATACGCCCACAAGAGAAGACAAGTTTTCATTTGGTTTGTGGACAGTGGGAAATCCCGGACGCGATCCCTTTGGCGATCCAACGCGCCAACCGCTTGCGCCCGAGCGGATTGCGCAACGCTTGAGCGAACTGGGTGCGTGGGGCATTAACCTGCACGATAACGACCTCGTGCCAATTGATGCCACACCGCAACAGCGCGATAAAATCGTAAGCGATTTCAAAAACGCCCTAAATGATTACGGCATGGTCGTGCCCATGGCAACCACCAATACATTTTCTCATCCCGTATTTAAGGACGGAGGCTTTACATCCAACGATCCCAAAATTCGCGCTTATGGCTTGCAAAAAATTATGCAAGCCATTGATTTAGGCGTCGAATTGGGTGCAAAAACCTATGTATTTTGGGGCGGACGCGAAGGCGCCGAATGCAACGTGGCGAAAGATCCCATCGATGCCCTCAAACGCTACCGGGATGGCTTAAATTATCTGTGCGATTACGTGCGCGACCAGAAATACGATTTGAATTTCGCCCTCGAAGCCAAACCCAACGAACCGCGTGCCGATATGTATTTTCCGACAACCGGGCATTATCTGGCATTTATCGAAACACTGGATTACCCCGAAATGGTGGGCGTCAACCCGGAAGTTGCACACGAACACATGGCGGGGTTAAATTTCCATCACGGTGTGGCGCAGGCATTCGAAGCGGGCAAACTCTTCCATATCGACTTAAACGACCAGCGTTTTGGTCGATATGATCAGGACTTTCGGTTTGGCTCAGAAGATTACAAAAGTGCCTTTTTGCTCGTGCGCTTGCTCGAAAACAACGGTTATACGGGGCCGAGGCACTTCGACGCACACGCATTTCGCACAGAAGACGAAGACGGGGTATGGGATTTTGCCGCAGGATGCATGCGTACGTACAATATTCTAAAAGAAAAAACAGCACAATTTGAAGCAGATGCCGAAATTCAGGGAATCTTGCAAGAAATTGGAAACCAGAACCCCGAATACGAACAGCATCTGGGCAAATACAGCCCGGAAAAATCGCAGGCACTCAAACAAGTGCAATTTGACATCGATGCAATGGGGCGCGTTGGATTGGGCTATGAGCGCCTGGATCAGTTGCTGGCCGACTTATTGTTAGGGGTGCGGTAGCAGATCACTATGCCCGGCGAATCACCGTATGCCAATTGATCCGCCCATGCCGCTACTACCGCTACTGCCACCACCACTACTACCACCGCGACTGCTCGAACCTCTGCCTTTGCCTCTACCACTACTCGAGCCGAGGGATCGGGTGTAATAGCGCGCCTTGACAACTTTATCGGGCAGCAGTTCAGAGGTCAGGTCTCGGCTTTCCGCATCGAGATCCCAGTAATTGTCAATTTTGTACCGCTTGCCATTTTCATCCGTGATTTCAATTGCAGGCGGCTCATTGCCCTTGAGCGCATCTCGTCCCAGAATGCGGAAGATATATTCGCCATCGTCGGTATCAACAGTCCACTGACTGCCCGTGCCTTTGGGGACGACGGAAGTTATGGCACTGATAGTCGGGACAAAGTAGATGGCTTTGAGTTCGGCTTCGAGCAAATTGCGCGAAGTATCGTCGAGTTTTTTGGGATTTTCAATAATGCCAATTTCGTGTCCCAATTCATCCATCAAACTGACAAATTGATCGGGATTGCTGTGGGGAAACGCGCGGGCAAGGCGATCGACAAACGTGGTCTTCCCGTGGATAAGAGCTTCGATTTTATCGCCGTTTTTTGTCAGCGAGACGGCAGCGGGATCGAGGTTCATGATATTCTCCTATTGAGAAAGCTGAAAGCTGATAGCTTAATTATACACTCACATTTCCATTCTGTCAAAAAACAATCGCGGGAGTTACACCGATGTATGATACTGTCTTATTATTTGGCCCCCCCGGTGCTGGCAAGGGCACATGGGGAAGTGTGTTAAAACAAATTCCAGGATTGTACCATTTTTCAAGTGGCGATATGCTCAGGGCATTGGACGTCGATAGCCAGCCGGGAGAAATGGCTCTGGCGAGTATTCGCAAAGGCGAGTTGGTACCCGATGAATTTGTCGTTGCACTGTGGCGAGAACGCATGCTGCGCCTGGCTGATTTTGGCGATTTCAAGCCCGACGAACAGACATTGATTTTAGATGGCCTACCGCGCACACTCGCCCAAGCTCAGATGGCCGATGAGAACCTGAATGTAAAATTGATCATGGTATTGGATTGTCCAGACCGCAATGTCCTGATCAAACGCCTCTTTGGACGCGCGCTCGTCGCATACCGCATTGATGACGCAAATGAACAAATTATTCGCAAAAGATTCGATGTGTACGACCGTCAAACAATTGCAGTATTGGAACATTATCCCAAAGAAATCGTGCAACAAATCGATGTATCACAACCTTCGCCAAAAATTTTGAGAGATATCGGTCAGACCCTGGTCGATTTTTTACATACATGAGTGTGCAATTCTCCCGTGTGCTCTTCATAGCGAATCCACATGCAGGAGTAAACCGCAATATCCGATCTCGCGTGATTGACGCGTGTGAGAAAGCGGGGATGGATTTCGCCCTTGAAGTGACGCAGTACGCGGGGCACGCTACAGAACTGGCGGCAAGCGCATCCGAAATGGGATTCGACCTGGTAGTCGCCATTGGAGGCGATGGCACCATTAACGAAGTTGGACGCGCGCTACTCGGCACAGAGATCCCCCTGGGAGTAGTACCCGCTGGATCGGGCAATGCATTTGCGCGTGCGTTAAATTTATCTTTTCATCCGACAAAAGCCTGCCGCGCTTTTATTCAGCCAGAGATTCGAAAACTCGATGTGGGGCGCGTGGGCAATGCCCTGTTTTTCTCTACGGCGGGCATTGGCTTAGATGCAGTGGTTGCCCATCGGTATGCAAGTCGGACGGGGCGCCGCGGATTCTTGCCCTATCTGGTGCTCACCGCGCTGTCGCTCCTCTCATATCGTCCTCAGACATTGCGATTAAGATTGGATTCTAATAGTGAAATTGAGCGCACGCCTTTGTTCGTTGCCATAGCTAACATGCCGGACTTTGGAGGCGGCGCAACCATAGCCCCTCAAGCGAGGCCAGATGATGGGATTCTCGATGTGTGCGTGTTTACACATCCGGGATGGATTCGCCTGGTGTTGAATACCTATCGACTTTTTAATGGCACTTTTGACCGCATGCCCGGCGTCGAGATATTTCAGGCGAAAAAAATCCACATCACGCGCGAGAAAAGCGATTGGTTTCAATTTGATGGCGAAGTTGAGAAAGGCCCAAAAAAACTGGTATTCGAAATTATGCCCGATGCGCTAACGCTGATCTTGCCCAAAAATTCTCAGCAGGACAATAGCGCCTGGGGCTCTGAGATTGATAGCAAAAGCTGTTAAACGTCCCACAAAAAGGAGAAATACCATGGGTTGCCTAACTGCCGAGCAGACCGCACAGTTTGAAGAAGAAGGCTATCTGGTGGTGGAGGGCGTGTTGGATCCAAAAACCGTGTTGGATCCTGTGATTGAAGAATATACAGATGTACTCGACACCTTGGTGCGCGATCTTTACGAACAAGAAGAAATTTCTTCCTTGTTCGAAGACCTCGATTTTGCCGAGCGGTTTATCGCGGTCTGTATTGAAACGGGCGATGTACACAAACAGTATTTCGATTTCTCGTTACCATTTCAAAATGTGAAGCCAGACACGCCTTTCTGGGCGGGACAGGCTGTTCTCAATGCCTTTACGGCTGAATCCCTGCTCGATTGTGTGGAATCGCTCATCGGATCAGAGATATACTCGAATCCCGTACAACATGTGCGAATTAAACCACCCGAGCATATTCTGCCCAAAAACCAGTTTGGAAATCCGGTTTTGGGAGAAACGATCTGGCATCAGGATCAGGGCGTGGTTGTACCAGAAGCAGATGAGACAAATATGTTGACCGTGTGGTTTGCACTCGAAGACGTCGATATTGAACAAGGCCCTCTAAAAGTCGTGCCCGGCAGCCATAAAAACGGGCTTTTGACACATTGCCCATCGTATTTTGGAAATGGCCCCAAAACAGCGGGTGGGCGCCAGATACCCGAATCGCTGTTTGAAGCCGAACGCATGATACCGCTACCGGTCAAACGGGGAGATGTCATTTTTCTACCCAAGTGCACAGTACACGGATCGCTGCCCAATGTGAGCGATAAAATCCGCTGGAGCTTTGATCTGCGTTATAATCCCATCGGTCAAACGACTGGACGCGAGGCATTTCCGGGCTTTGTCGCGCGCAGCCGCAAACATCCAGAGCGCGAATTGAGAGATGCAAAAGTGTGGACCCAAATGTGGATGGACACCCGAAAGGCGATGTCGAAAATCAATCAGGACGGACAGACCGATGTTCCCTTCGGGCGGTGGAAGGAAGGCCATCCCGATTGTGCCTGAAGAATAGACGATAGGAGGATAATATGGTCGGTTTTGGCGTTATTGGCCTGGGCATGGGGCGCAACAGGGCGCGATTGATTAAAGAGACAGCCGGTGCAGATTTGAAGGTCGTGTGCGACCTGCACGGCGGTCTCGCTGAGGAAGTGGCGCAGGAATTGGAGACGGACTGCGTTGTAAATATGGAACATGTGTTTGCGCGAGATGATGTGGATGTCGTGATGGTGATGACGCCGAGCGGCAAACATGCTCAGGTGGGCATTGAAGCGGCAAAAGCGGGCAAGCACGTGATAACCACCAAACCCATGGATGTGAGCACCGAAGCGTGTGATCGGCTCATTGCCGCTTGTGAGGATGCCGGCGTGTTGTGCGGTGTAGATTATCAAAGCCGATACGTGGATGGCAATGTCAAGGTGGCAACCGCGATTCGGGAAGGCTGGCTGGGCAAGATGATATTGGGTGAAGTGCGTTTTAAGTGGTTCCGCAATGACGAATATTTTCGCCATGACGATGGTTGGCGCGGAACGTGGGCTATGGATGGCGGTGGCTCATTGGCCAATCAGGGCGCCCATCTACTCGACGTATTGAGCTGGTTTATGGGCGATCCGGTTTCCGTGTACGGCGAAATCGACATTGTAAATCACGAGATTGAGACCGAAGACATCGGGCTGGCAATCCTGAATTTCGAGAACGGGGCAAAAGGCACAATCCTGGGCACCACGACCTTTCCCCAGAGTGTGTACTTCAGCGCCGAGGTACACGGAACAGAAGGCGGTATTTTGCTACACGACGTTTTAAATGGCGAAATGACGGTTTACGGCACGGGGCTTCAGGAAAAACTCGACAGCGTTGAAAATAACGTCCATAGCATTGTCGAAGACGTGGTAAATGCCGTGACCACAGGAACGCCTCTATCCGTAGATGGACGCGAAGGCCGCCGCACAGTAGCGCTCCTCGAAGCGGTCTATCAATCTGCCCGCGAAGGCAAGCCCCTGAAGTTCAACTGATCCTGTATCTCCGTTTGGAAAACCCGGATGCGAGGGTATCCTACCCCTACCAGTCTGTCTTTTTTTCTACTGAACTATTAATTTTTTAATTGACACTCACTTTCTTTTTCTCCATATTTGTTTTGAAAGTATTAAATTTTTAATAGTGAGGGCTATATGGGCAGACGAAGATCCCCTACTCTGACAGATGCCGAACTGAGATTGATGCGGGTGATTTGGGATCGCGGCTCGGCTACAGTGAGCGAGGTTGTCAACACACTCGCTGGACGTGAATCTCCGGCGTATAGCACAGTATTGACAATATTGCGCATTCTGGAACAGAAGGGTTATTTGCGGCATGAAAAAGAAGGCAGAGCTTTTGTGTATTATCCAATTGTAGGGCGAGAGGATGCGCAACGAAGCGCCATTCAGTATCTGATGAGTCGTTTTTTCGACAATTCGCCAGAAACTCTGGTACTCAATCTGGTAGAAAATGAAGAACTCGATGCACAAGACCTCGCCCGCATTCACAAAATGATTCAGAAGGCAGAGGAGGATGAAACATGATGGGCGAATGGATTGATACCATTGCCCGGCTCAGCGTGTTTTATCTGCTGAATGGGATCTGGATGGGGTTTTTGGCTGCAATGATCGTGGCAGTCCTCTCGCGTTTGCGCGTGCCTGCCTCTTTGTTGCACCGCCTGTTGTGGGTCGCCGTGATTGGTGTGGTAATTATGCCTCTGTTTCTCATTACACCTGTCTCATACAAGATCGCAGATGAATCGGATGCAACAATTCTCCCAACCATAGTTCTGGATACCAGGCCTGCCGGTGAGGCACCACAACCACAAGTTGCAACGCCTGTGAAAACCCGGTTGAGCCACGGCACATCTTCCTGGCCGATTGTCGTCTGGATTTTGTGGCTGGTCGTTGCCAGTGCAATGCTCGGGCGCATTGCACTGGGATATTGTCAGATGATGCGATTAAAGCGATCCGGAAAGTGGGCTGGAAAGGATCTTCAGACTCAGTTTGAGCGGTGCAAACGCAGATGGATTGGCTCAGTGGATGTTGGTTTGCGAATTTCAGATGCAGTTGCCAGCCCCTCAGTGCTGGGTATTTCTCGTCAGGTCGTACTCATACCGCAACATCTCATATCGCAACTGTCAGCACCCGAACTGGAACAAATTCTCAAGCATGAAATCGCGCATGTTCAACGCCGAGATGCCCTGGGCATTCTGGTGCAGCGCCTCGTAGAAGTTTTTTTATGGTGCAATCCGGGCATCTGGTGGCTGAGTCGGCAACTGTCACTGACGCGAGAAATGGCCTGCGATGATTATGCCGCGCATCGCGGTCACAATGCACGTGATTATGCGATTTGTCTGACGCGTCTGACAGAGATGATTGGCAGGGTGCGCCCAATCGGTTTGGGCATTATAAATCGCCATCCGAATCTGGTAAAGCGCTTTGAATATCTGCTCAGTCAGCGCCGCCCCTCGCTGTCGCACAGTGCCATCTGGCTCGCGATATTTCTATTTGTCTGTGTCATTGCTGTAAAAATTGGCCCCCTCATTGACGTGCCCGGTCGAGCAGAAGCCCATCTAAAAATTGCCCGGTGGAGCAAACCGCTGGCAGATGTACTTATCGGCAATCCGTTGCCCCGGGGTATTGGGCTAACCAGTAAAATTGTGGTTGTGGCCGATAGAGCCACCCAAAAAGAGTTAAAACCAGTACTGGAAGATTTACTGTTAGACCCGATATTGACGCCGCAACCCGAGTACGTATTTGATCTCGTATATGTTTCTCCTGAAGCATTTCGGGATTTTCGAGCTTACCGCAATTTGATCCTTGTTTCGTCTGCAAATGGTATTCTGGCAACGGACTTACAGCCGCTGCTCACGGGACATTCCAAAAATGAGACAGTAATTCACCGCGATGTGTGGGCATCTGATCAGATAGTCGTGGTCGTCAAAGCTACAGATAATCGAGGTGTGGCTGAGCAAGTCGCGCTCAACGGCGACCGCATCGTATCGGCGATTGATGCCTCTATGTCGAAATGGCTCGAAACCGTTCTGTATCACGCGGGAGAAAATACCGAGCATTCTGAAGCTCTATCACGGCAATTTGGCTGGCGCCTGCGGGTGCCGGTAGGCTATGAAGTAATGGATGAGTATGCGAGCGAGAACTTTGTGGCACTGGCGCGTCAGGTAGATCGGCGACAATTGTGGTTGTGGGTATATTGGGAAGATGGTGTACATCCCGATCAATTGACGCCAGATTGGTGTTTGCAAAAATGGGACGACGTATCGAGCCGTTTTTATGGCGGTGATCAAACGTCGTCTGGGGAGGTAAATATTTACCAGACAGAGTTCCTGGGAAAATTGGCCGTCTGTCTGGAAGGACTGTGGGAGAATACACGCGCATGGCAAGGTGGACCGTTTAAGAGTTATGCACTCTTTGATGTCGCTCAGAATCGCTTCTTTTTAATCACTATG
>JAPOXY010000030.1 GCA_026706845.1 Gemmatimonadota bacterium | reverse complement strand
CGCCAAATTGAGCGGGAGATAGAACCGCTGATTGCATCTCCGTAGCAGGACAGACTGGCACAACATAATGTGCAAAGTTGATCTGCCATCGCTGAAAATTCATGGCATCAAAAAAAGAAGCGGTTTCTGATTCAAACCAACGCGATGTATGACTTCAGGTGGTTCCTTGCCTTTTAATCACTGGATAGAACCCTTCCCGTGTGGGCTTCTGTAAATTCTTCTCCGCTCGATCATCTACTACAATCCGTCCGATTCACCCAACTTAAGACAATCTTCACCGCAGAAAAAAAACCAAAGTGCCCGAAGGAGAATTCTGGCGAAACTTTACCGCTATTTGCGTGGTAATGCTATCGGACTTGCCCGAGCCGTATATGGGCAATTTTACGGTATGGCCGGGATCCCACCGCTATTTGGAGTCGTATTTTCGAACAAACGGACACGGCCAGCTATTCCAGGACCTTCCCAGACTGAGAGAAGAATTGCCCCATCGCCCGGTGCAGATCACCGCAAAAGCAGGAGACGCAGTGCTGGTGCATCACCAGATGGTACACGCGGCTGGCCCCAATCTATCGCCGCATATCCGGTATGCAGTGATCTTCCGTCTAAACCACGTAGATATCCAGAAAAACGGGACCGAAGTGCTGACAGATATCTGGCGAGAATTTGAAGGCGTGCGAGAATCTTGATATGAGGAAAACTATGGACCGGGAGAGATTGATCAACATAGCTGTAATAGGCGCGGGAAACATCGCCACGCGACACCTGGAAAACCTCGCATTTCTCGGTGGCAATCGCATCGCCGCGATATGCGACCTGGACGAAAACCTGGCACGCGCCAAAGCCGCTACTTATGGAGCACAGGCATACACAGATTGGGAAAAAATCTTCGAAGAAATCGAGGACCTGGGCGCGATACTCATCTGCACGCCTCCCGTTCTTCGCAAACCAGTCATACAGGCCGCTGTACAGCACAATGTGCCCTTCCTCTGCGAAAAACCCCCCGCCCAATCCCTGCAAGAAGCACGTGAAATCGTCGCACTCCTACAAAACACCAGACTAATTCACAGCGTCGGCTTTAACCAGCGCTACGCGCCCTCTGTAGATCGATGCCTGGAGCTATTGGAAGGTAGGCAGATCAATCTGGTGAATGCCTCTGTAATCACCAGCCCGGGATTGACCCGCAATCTCGGAGCCGACTGGTTTTACCTCAAAGAAAAAGGCGGATCACTATTCGACAACACGATCCACACCCTCGACGTAATCCGCTATATTGCCGGTGATATTGACGCTGTACACGCTCTTGGCAGCAACCTGACAATTCCCATCAGCGACAGCTTCACAATCGAAGACAGCATGTCGATCAATCTCCAGTTCTCCTCCGGAGCAATCGGCTGTATTCTCCTATCGTGGGCCTGCGCACAAAGGCGGAACGACCTCACCTTCTTCGGCAGAGATATTCGGCTTTCGCTTTCCACCATCCCCCCCAGAATTGAAGGCTCGGTCGGAGCACCAGATGAAAAACCCAAAAGCATTACCGAACAATTTCCGCAGGGACCGGCCATGGGGCGAAGCGGCGAAATCCACCCCAACCGACAACCGCAAGACCCACCCGACCCCCCACATTATGAGGAAATAGAAGTATTTTTAAACGCCATCCGCAACCCGTCGTTGACCTCTGCAATCCGATCGGATTTTGCAGATGCGGCCCGCACCACAGCACTGCTCCATGCCATTGAAGCTTCCATAGCCAGCGGAAATGTAGAAAAAGTATTCCCAATAACAGAGGACCACCCATGAATACCAGACCCGACATAATCTTCATCTGTTCCGACCAGTGGAACGCGCGATATCTAAGATGCGCAGGACATCCGCAAGTACAAACCCCGCACCTCGACGCGCTTGCGGCCAGCGGCTGTATCTTCGACGCGGCCTACACGCCAGCGCCCGTATGCATGCCAGCGCGCGCATCGCTCGCCAGCGGCCTCTACCCACACGCGCACGGATTCTTTTGCAACTACACCGGCAAACTATTCCCACCCGAACAAGTCACCCTCTTCCGCTGCCTGCAAGAAACTGGCTACACCACAGCAAAGATCGGAAAATACCATTACTTCAGCCTGGAATGGGGCCAGGACTATGAAGACTATCGGGACTACTACGACCAGCTCGGACTGGACTGGGCCGAAGAAACCTCGACACCATTCCAGGGCCCCTTCCTGAACACGGGCTACAGCCGTCTGCTAAAAGAGAAAGGACTCCTCGACACCTTCATCACCGACATTGGCGACCGCTATGTAGATGGGCAATACACCCCCCGGCCCTCGCCCCTACCGCCAGACATGACGCCGGACGGCTACGTCTGCCGACAAACGCTGGCGTACCTCGATCGCGCCCCCACCGACAAACCCCTATTCCTCTTCGCCAGCTTTCCAGGACCTCATCCACCTCTGGACGCACCCGGCAAATACGCCAAAATGTACGATCCCGCCGATATCGTCCTGCCAGAGAACTACAACGAGAAACGCTGCAAATACGGTCGCCAGGCCATCGCCGAAATGACCGCCCAGTACATGGGCAAAATCACCCACTTCGATGACCGCGTAGGAGAAATCATAGCCGCCTTAAAAAAACGCGGCAACTGGAAAAACACCGTCATCGTATTTACCTCAGACCACGGAGAACGCATGGGTGAGCACGGCCTCGTCTCCAAAACCGGCTTTGAGGAAGGATCCGCGCGCGTACCCCTCATCATCGGCGGACCGGCAGCGCCCGTCGCCAGCGGGCACCGCAACGCCTCGCCTGTCTCCTTCCTGGACCTGTTTCCAACCTTCCTGGACCTCGCGGGCACGGAAATCCCGGACTACTGCCAGGCAGTCTCACTCCTGCCCATCGTCAGCGGCGAAACCGACCGCGTTCACGACGCCGTCTTCTCTGAAATCTCCCGCCAAGACCAGTTCTGTTACATGGTCCGCGACACCCGGTGGAAATGGTCCATCCAGGCCCAAAATGAACGCCTGTACGACCTGCAAAACGACCCGCATGAAATGCAAAACCTCGCCCAGTCACTCGCACATGCAGACACAGCCCAGCGTCTCCGCAACAGACTGCTGACATTTCTCACCGACACGCAACTCAACCACGCCCGCGGGTACAAACCCCTGTTCACCCGCATCGGCATGCAATTCCCAACAGAAGACCCCACAGACAGAAAACGCATCATTCACGACCGCCTGCGGCAAGTTCACAAGGAGATAATATAGATGGATAGATCCTGCCTGGACTACAGACTCACAGACGAGGAACGCCAGCAGTTTCAGCGCGACGGCTATTTCGTCATAGAAAACGCACTCGACGAAGAGATGCTCGAAACAGCTATAGCCGCAGTCGATCGCATTGACGCACGAATCCGGCAAAAGGAGGGCATGAATCCGGCGCAGCGGGTAAACGCACACGACTGCATTGGCAAGGACGCATCGCTTCTGGACCTCATAGACTATCCCACCACCTTCCCAAAGGTCTGGGGCCTCATGGGATGGAATATATATCTATTCCACACGCAGATGGTTACTACGCCGCCAACGAGCAAGCCCCCGCCTACCAGCAAAAAATTAGGCTGGCATCAGGACCAGAATCAATCCAATGGCGACCTCGACATGGAGGGACTTCCGGTGAATCCTATGTTGTCGCTGAAGGTTGCCTTCTTCCTGACCGACACCACCGATGTCGGCGTAGCGAACTTCTATATTGCGCCAAGGCAGCAGGCAAACAAGCAACTCACCTATTCCGATGACGAAATGCCCATCAACGGCATGCCCATACGGGTCAACGCCGGGTCGGCCGTCCTGTTCGACCGGCGACTGTGGCACGCCTCGAGTCCCAACTACTTAAATAGACCGAGAAAAGTCCTCTTCTACGGCTATGCATATCGCTGGATCCGGCCCAAGTGCATCATGGAAGTTGACCATCTCTTCGAGCATCTGGACCCGATTCGCCGACAACTCCTCGGAGCGACAACCAAACAGGCGGGCTACTATCTACCTTCAGAAGAGGACGTACCTCTACGTACCTGGCTGAAGGCGAACAGCGATGAATCCCTTACGTGGAGCCACAGATAGCGGACCAACCATGCCTGTAATACTCACCATCAACGCCGGCAGTTCTTCCATCAAATATCAATGCTTCGACATGCACAGCGAAGAATGCCTCGCAAAAGGACACGTCGAACGGCTGCTCTCTTCATCCGCAGAATTGTCTTACACGCGGCGGGATGGCGTCACCCATCAGGTCCCCGTGCCTCAAACCGCTCCTGAAGCCGTATTTCAACGCATCTTTGAAATCCTTCTCCACCCGGACAGGGGAATCCTCCGCACGCCCGATGAAATCCACGCAGTCGGCCATCGCGTTGTACACGGCGGCAGCCACTTCGCGGCCTCGACCCGGATCACGCCCGAAGTCGAAAAAACAATCGAACAGTGCGCCCCCCTCGCCCCACTACACAACCCCTTCAACCTGCGCGGAATTCGCGCCTGCCAGACCATACTACCCGACATCCCACACGTCGCGGTATTCGACACCGCATTCCACCAGACCATCCCGGAATACGCCCACACATACGCCCTGCCCCACGCGATTTCCGAACAGTACCAAATCCGACAATACGGTTTCCACGGCATATCGCATCAATACGTCGCCATGCGTGCAGCGGAAATTCTCGGCTCGCCTTTGAAAACGCTAAAACTGATCACATGCCATCTGGGAAACGGCTGTAGCATCACCGCCATCGAAAATGGAAAATCAATCGACACCAGTATGGGTTTTACACCCCTTCAGGGACTCGTAATGGGAACGCGCAGCGGAGACATCGACCCGGCAATCATCCTCTACCTGATCAGAGAACACCAGATGACGCCCGATCAAATCGACCAGATACTCAACCATCAAAGCGGTCTCATCGGCGTATCCGGAATCGGATCAGACCTCAGAGATCTAATCGCCGTCCATGAGGAAAATCGGCGTGCGGCACTTGCAATCGACATCTTCTGCTACCGCATCCGCCAGTACATCGGAAAATACGCGGCGGTACTCGACGGAATAGACGCGATTGTATTCACCGCCGGAATAGGGGAAAATGCGCCACTCATACGGGCGCGCATCTGTGAAAAACTCGGATTCCTGGGCGTGCATCTCGACCGGGCAAAAAACGAGGGCAACCCCATGAACGAAACAATTCATCATGAGACTGCCCCGGTATCCGTCCTCGTCATCCCCACCAACGAAGAACTGATGATCGCGCGAGACACACTACAGGTGATTAAGAGCTAAACACAGCGCGACCACCCTTCAATCCGCGAGCAGTCCGCGCAGATACCTGGCCGCCAGGCCGATCGCTTCGGCATAATCACAACGGTTGTTGCGGTCTTCGAAGATAATCGACACATTGCCGTTGTAGTTGACAGCTCTCAGGATCGGCACAATGCGCTCGTAATCGAGCCATTCTTCCCGTCCACTGTCGATTTTGTAGATCTTGGCACGCACGCAGGTGGCATACGGGGCGGTTTGTTCCATGTAGCGGTAAAACGCCAGACCGGGATCGAATTTTCCCGCCAGATTTGATCCGGGTGAACCGAACCACTGGCCAGTATCCAGTATGAAGGTGAAATTCTCGCGGTCGGTATCGTGCAGGATGCGGAGGATGTCGTCACCGGTGGGAGCCACGGCGGGCGGATGATTGTGGAGACCCAGGAAAATGCCCTTATCAATCGCATAGTCGGCGACTTCCTGGAAACTGCGGATCATCGCGGACCAGAGCGCTTCCCGGTCCTCTGTCCCCTCTGGCAAGCCACCCCCAAACAGGCGGACCAGAGGCGCACCCATAAATGCCGCCACATCCACGGCCTCTTTCGCCTCTGCCACCCGCCTGCGCAATTCCTCCGGCGGCAGCGGAACGCCGACCACGCGCTGGTTCGCGCCGGTCACCGCGCCCACGAACCCATCTCCGATCCCCACATAGCCGATCGGCAGCCCGTACCTCAGGCACTTACCCTTAATCTGGCGCAGGTACTCAAAACTCCTGGAACGGAACCCTCTGTAGAGGTGCAAATCGACAATGTCCAGCCTCAGGTCGTGGATCAGGTCGATCAGGGATTCGACATCGATGAACTGCCCGGGATTCTCTTCGTCCCGCAGCATGGCGGTACAACCGAGTTTGATCATGGGATCCATCCGTTTGGGGCGAATCAATGGGCCGTGCGCAGAGCTTCTCAATCCACAGGGGTGCGGTAGGAACTGCGACTGATATTCTCGTGGTCGGATGAACGGGCAACCCTGAGCGCGTGCTCGGTCAGCGGAAGGAAGGAATGGGTTTCGGCGTGCAGGGAAATGAAGCCTTCTGCGTACGCGCAACGCCCTGCGCTGCCGAATGCGCCGTCGCTGGTCTCGATCCGTTTCCGGGCATAGGCACCGCCGTATCCCTGGCTCACCAGGCAGTCCAGCGCCGCCAGCTTTTTCTCCACAACATCAGTGATGTCGATGAAGACATCGTTGTAGTAGCCCCCCTCGGAATCCCAGACCTGTCGAGGAATCCCCGCACCACCTCCCCCAAAATAAAAAACCTGCGCGACCCGATGAGGGGGATTTCGGTCACCGGGATCGACGCTGTTGGCCAGTCCGATGGCGTGCATCACAATCTGCCCGGCGGTGGCGTGCGCGTTGGTCAGGCCGTCACCTTCTTTGGGAAAGTGGGTCAGGACAATATCGGGACGGAGTTCCCGCAGCAGCCTTGCCAGGCGCCTCACCGTCTCGTCCTTGACGAGCAGAACCGAATCATCGGCGCCAAAAAAATAAATCTCTTCTACACCCAGAATCGCACAGGCCGCGCGAACCTCCGCCGCTTTGACATCGGAGCGTTCTTGCATCAGTTTCAGAAGCTCGGCCCCTTCCGGCACTTCCTCCTGGTGAAACATCGCGTCGCTGATCACGGCATCGTGCACCCGTGCGCCGTGGGTCAGCACCGCACACCGCACATCGTCGCCGCGGCTGACGTGATGGGCCATAGTACCGCCCGATTGGTCGAAGATATCGGCCGGATGCGCCCCAATAGAGAGCAGGCGTAGTGATTCTGTCATTCTTCAGCCCCCCCACCAGGATTGGCGCGTAAGGTTTCGAGATTTTGGGTCAGGACCTGCGTGCCATAAGCGAGAATATTGCCGACATTCATAAAGCGGTAGCCCCAGCGAAGTTTCTCCTGAATCTCGGAGAGATCCACAAGCGTAGTGCCAGCGACAATGCCGGACCCTTCCAACCGCCCGGGAACATCCCGCATAATCTCCTGGACTTCCCTGGCGCTGGTTTCGGTGATCTTTCCGACCGATGCGGACAGATCGAGCGGGCCTACGAGCAGAACGTCAATGCCTGCGACCTGCTTGATTTCGTCGATGTTATCGTAAGCCTCCTGGCTCTCGACCTGGAGGATCAATACGGTTTCTGCGTTTGCGGTTTTGATGACGTGGTTCCAGTCTTCGCCAGCTATGCGGGTCCACATCGGGGAAAGCCCGCGCTGTCCCTCAGGGGGATAACGGGCATATTGCACTGCCCGGGCAGCTTCTTCGGCGGTATTGACCTGGGGCACCATCACAGCCACGGCGCCGACATCGAAGGCCTTCTTGATCAGAGCCGGGTCGTTCCAGGCCACGCGGATCATCGGCGCCACGCCATTCTGCCGGGCAAGGACGGGAATAGCGTCCAGAGATTCAGTGGCGAACGGAGCGTGTTCCGTATCGATCCAGACAAAGTCTGGCCGGGCCTGCACGATGGTTCCAAGGACGAGGGATGAGGGGACCGGCAGGGAGGTCCCCAGCACGATATCGCCCTTTCTGAGTTTCTGTTTGAGCGGATTGGGATACATTCGTTCTCCTTACTTGCGTTCCCATCGGCTGGGATTGATGCCAGGCGCATAGCTGGCCATGTTGGATGGTTTGTTGCCCCCTTCGGGGGTCCAGTGGCGGGTGTTGCGGTCGCCGAAGAAGGGCTTCACTGCATCGGGCAGCGCAGCGACGGCCTGCGGATCCCACGCCTCAACTTTCTGGACAGGACCTGCCCAGGCCGGGCGATAAGCAATAGCCAGCATCGAGCGGGGCCAGTCGCCAACATTGGGGAAGTTGCCGTGGAAAACCTTGTGGTTGATGAACATCGCAGAACCGGCTTTTGCGGGAACCAGGACCTCCTCTGGATGGGACTCGAAGCGCTGGTAGGGATTGCCGTCTGCGTGCATGGAAAGGTGCGATCGGGGAATTACGCGAAATGGAGAGACTTCCGGGGTCAGGTCGTCCAGATAATACAGCACCCGGACCATGACCGGTACGCTACCCAGGTAACCAAAGATACGCGAACCGTAGGGTTGACCGTCCGTATGGAGGCTAATGCCGGGGTGCCCTGGCTCTGAGCGGGCATAGCCGTAATGCGACAGGATGATATCCTCCCCCAGGAGTTCCCTCAGAAAGGCGACCGTCGGGGGATGGGCGATGAGGTCGGTGATTTCACCGCCGAAGAACTGGATGTCACTCCGTCCCCTCTGGTGAATACTGTAATCCACCGGGGTGGTTTCCAGGCTATCGGTTATCGCCTTGAGCCGGGCCAGATGCTCGGGTGTCAACAGATCGGGGATCAGAAGATAGCCCTCGACCTCAATCTGGCGAATGCGTTCGCCCGAAGTCAGGGCGGACCAGTCGCGGTCATCGATACGTGGAGCAGACATATTGCCTCCCTTGTGGTTTCCGAAAAAACAATATAAGGTCTGTACTGCTTTCTACAAGCGGAATATGTTCCAGGTGGTTCATCTCTCTCAACCCATTCGCAATTTTTTGGCTTGTTCTTTATCTTTTTATAGTATAATTATATCCCAATAAAAATCCCCAACATAAACGGAGCGTCACATGATAGACAAAACCCACCTCTTTGAAGGTCGGACAAACGGGTATCACATCTACCGCGTACCTGGCATTCTCTGTACACAAAACAACATCCTCCTCGCCACGGCAGAGGCGCGACGTGGCAGAGGCGGCGATTGGGACGGCAATGACGTAGTCCTGCGGCGCAGCGCAGACAATGGTCAGACCTGGGACTCACCCACCGTTGTCGCTCGTTGCGACACATATGGCGAAGGCCCCATCAGCAACTTCGTCATGATCTTCGATCGCAAAGACGGCGCAGTACACGCCCTCTATTGTCACAACTACGCCCGCGTCTTTTACATGCAAAGCAAAGACGGCGGCGCCACGTGGTCCGACCCCACTGAAATCACAGATGAACTCACACCCTTCCGCGAACAATATCCCTGGCGCGTCATCGCCACGGGACCCGGGCACGGCATTCAACTTCAAAACGGACGCCTCATCGTACCCATCTGGATGTCGGACGGCGGCGGCACGGAATTTGGTCCGGGCAAACTCGGGCATCGCCCCTCCACAGTCGCGGGCATCTACAGCGACGACCACGCACAAACATGGCAGCGCAGTGACATTATCGTGCGCACAGAAGGCGAATACATCAACCCCAGCGAAACACTCCCCGTTGAACTCAACGACGGGCGCGTCTTATTCAACATCCGCACAGAATCCAAACGCCATCGCCGCCTCATCACCACCAGCCCCGATGGCGCGACCAACTGGTCAGAGCTAAAATTTGACGACGCCCTGCTCGAACCCGTGTGCATGGGCAGCATCCTCAAACTCCAAAACGGCAACATCATTTTTGCCAACCCCGACAACCTCGAACGCGAATTTACCAGACCTGGCCGCGTCTCTTATGACCGCAAACGCATCACCGTCAAAATGAGCACCGACGACTGCCAGACCTGGCCCGTCTCCAAAATCCTCGAACCGGGGCCCTCGAGTTATTCCGACCTCGCCCAAACAGCCGACGGCACAATATGCTGCATATACGAAAACCAGACCTTCACGCGACAAAACGACACGCGATACGTCACCGTCGCCCGCTTTGACCTCGAATGGCTGGAACAATAAAGCCAAAAGAAAGGGAAAAATGGACACCTACGAACACCGCGAAATGATCCCTCTGGGAGAAGATGAAACCCCCTACCAGTTGCTCACAACCGATTATATCTCAACGGGGCAATTTGAAGGCCAGGAAATCCTCAAAATCGAACCCGAGGGCCTGACCATGCTGGCGGACCGCGCCATTCGAGACAGCGCGCACCTGCTCCGTCCCGCACACTTAAAACAACTGACCAAAATACTCGACGACCCCGAAGCCTCGGACAACGACCGCTTTGTCGCCATTGAAATGCTCAAAAATGCCAACATCGCCGCAGGCGGCGTCCTCCCCATGTGTCAGGACACGGGCACAGCCATCATCATGGGTAAAAAGGGCAATCGCGTGTGGACCGACGGCAGCGACGAAGCCGCACTCGCACACGGCATTACCAGAGCCTTTCTGGAAACAAACCTGCGCTACAGCCAACTGGCACCACTCGACATGTTCCAGGAGGCAAATACAAAAACCAACCTGCCCGCCCAAATCGAGATCTATTCCGAGCAAGGAGAAACTTACAAATTCATGTTCATGGCCAAAGGCGGCGGATCTGCCAACAAAAGCCTGCTCTATCAAGAAACCAGAGCACTGCTCAATCCCGAACGCCTGCGCGACTTCATCGACCAGCGCCTGCGCGAACTCGGCACAGCCGCCTGTCCACCCTATCACCTCGCCCTCGTCATCGGCGGCACCTCCGCAGAATACACCCTCAAAACCGCCAAACTCGCAAGCGCCAAATATCTCGACACCCTGCCCACGCAGGGCAATGAATACGGCCAGGCATTCCGCGATCTCGAAATGGAAAAACAAGTCCTGGAAATGAGCCACGAACTCGGCATTGGTGCGCAATTTGGCGGCAAGTACTTCTGCCACGACGTGCGCGTTATTCGCCTGCCTCGCCACGGCGCATCGTGCCCCGTCGGCATTGCTGTATCCTGCTCTGCCGACCGACAAATTTTAGGAAAAATAACGCGCGAAGGCATCTTCCTCGAAGAACTGGAAAGCGACCCGGCAAAATACCTCCCCGAAGTCGATGAAGAAGCCCTCAGCGGCGACGTCGTAAAAATCGACCTCAACCAGCCCATGGACAAAGTGCGCGAAACCCTCAGCAAATATCCTGTCAGCACGCGCCTATCCCTCTCTGGACCCATGATCGTCGCACGCGATATTGCCCACGCCAAACTCCAGGAACGCATAGACCGCGGCGAAGGGCTTCCGCAATACTTCAAAGACCTGTGCGTCTATTACGCAGGTCCCGCCAAAACACCCGAAGGATACGCCTCCGGCTCATTTGGTCCCACAACCGCAGGGCGCATGGACAGCTACGTCGATTCATTCCAATCAGAAGGCGGCAGCATGATCATGCTCGCCAAAGGCAATCGCTCGCGGCAAGTAACAGAAGCGTGCAAAAAACACAGCGGTTTTTACCTCGGCTCCATCGGCGGTCCCGCCGCCCGCCTCGCCAAAGACGCCATACGCAAAGTCGAATGCCATGAATATCCCGAACTCGGCATGGAAGCGATATGGCGCATCGAAGTCGAAAACTTTCCCGCATTCATCGTCGTTGACGACAAAGGCAACGACTTCTTCTCGGGATTTATGCGTCCATAGAGGAGCAACACATGCGATACGCAAACATAGGCAGCGTCAGCGTCTCGGGCCTTTGTATTGGCGGCAACCCGTTCAGCGGATTTTCGCACCAGACCAGAGAACGCAGCAAAGAAATGACCGATTATTACACCCCCAGGCGCATTAAAGACACCTGGCGACAGGCAGAAGAACTCGGCATCAACACCTTCTTTGGGCGCACCGACGACCACATCATGGGACTCCTCAAAGAATACTGGGATGAAGGCGGCAGCATCCAGTGGTTTGCGCAAGTATGCATCGAACGCGGCAAACCCGATGCCTGGCGCAAATGGCTCAGAGCATCCATCGAACTGGGCGCAAGCGGCACCTATATCCACGGCGGCGTAGTCGATAACTGGTACGCCACAGAACAGTGGGACAATTTTTACGAAGCAATCGACATCATGTGCGAAGCGGGCGTCGCATCTGGATTTGCAGCCCATCAACCCGCGGCACACGAATGGGTGCGCGACAACCTCGACCCCGACTTCCAGATGTGCAGCTATTACAACCCCACGGACCGCTCTCGCAGCGCGCACCACAGTGACGAAGGCGAAAAATGGGAAGAAAAAGACCGCGCCAAAATGCTCGGCGTAATCGCCACCATCCTCTGTCCCGTCGTACACTACAAAGTCTTCGCAGGCGGCAACAAACCCATCCTCGAAGCCTTTGAAACCATGGGCAAAGCCATGCGCGAAAACGACGTAGCCCTCGTCGGCTTCTTCCTCAAAGACAACCCCGACATGATGCGAGAAGACATCGCGCTCTTTGAGGAATATGTTGAGGGTGTAGCCGTGCTTGCATAGGGATAGTTATTTGAGGGGTGTGTATAATTCATTTGTTGTGGTACAACGACGTATAGAGTTTTTTCTATTATTTTACTTTTCATGCCTTCGGCGACCTACTTTTTTTCAGCAGCAAAAAAAAGTAGGCAAAAAATGCCGCTCTCAATCGCCGAGGGGCTGGCACAGCGCAAATCGTTTCTGTGGTAATACGACCTGATGTGGCCTGCACAGTTATAACGGCAGAAAGATGTTCCCTGCGAGACGGACTCACACGCTGTGCTTAATGGTTTTAGCTAATCAATTTGGCTAATCAATTATTGGTTGTATGTCGTTTTTGATTTGGGAGTATTTGAAGATGTCTGACGAAATCATCAAAGAACTCTGGCAGGTCAAAGACAGCATCGCACAGGAACACGGGTATGATATCGAGGCTCTCGTTACCCATCTCCAAACCAAAAAGCGGACGAAAGGTCAGAAAGTTGTAGATCTGAGTGCCTTGAAAGAGAACGCTAGACAAGGCGCGAGCGAGGAGCCTGGATGAGTTTAATGACCGTCCACTTTAGTAATAGATATTTTACACTATAATCAGGAGAACTACCATGCCTACTGATCAATCCCGCTATTCAGCCGAGGAAACAGCGCGGCGTGGCGATGAAATATATGACCGAGCTATTCGCCCCCATGTAGAAACAACACACTATGGGAAAGTCGTTGCCATCGACATCGACACTGAAAGCTATATCATTGCCGATAATGCCCTTGTTGCATCAGAGCGTCTCCTTAAACAATACCCCAAAGCTGAAATCTGGTGCGTGCGCGTTGGCCATCGGGCACTGCATCGTATTGGCGGACGCCCCCTGAAAATGGATGGTGGCCGTGTCGCTATCCAAGCGGCACCTTAGCTGAATCACTTAAAAAAAATATCCATGAATTTCCCCATCCTCACACATGCCCAGCGCATTGACAGATTAGCACCGCCATCAGGCAAAGTGCGCGTGGTGCTCGACACGGATACATATAACGAAGTCGATGATCAATTCGCCGTAGCACACGTGCTCTTATCGCCCGAGAAAATCTCGGTTGAAGCCATCTATGCCGCGCCCTTTCACAACCAGCGTTCCAGCGGACCGGGCGACGGCATGGAACGAAGCTATGACGAAATCCTTCGCCTCCTCAACCGCTTAAATATCCCCGACAACAACCTCGTATTCCGCGGCTCCACAAACTATCTCACAGAACCAGACACACCGCAAGACAACGACGCCGTGCGCGACCTCATCGACAAAGCCATCGCATCTCATGACCCGCTCTACGTCGCCGCCATCGGCGCCATAACCAACGTAGCCTCCGCCATCCTACTCGAACCTGAAATCATCAAACACATCGTCGTCGTCTGGCTTGGCGGACACGAACACAGTTGGGCAAACACCCTTGAATTTAACCTGCGACAAGACATCTTTGCCGCGCGCATCATCTTCGACAGCGGTGTACCCCTCGTCCAGATCCCCTGCCGCAATGTCGCCTCTCATCTCCTCACCACACTGCCCGAACTCGAAACCCATGTGGCGGGCAAAAGCGCCATAGGCGACTTCCTCACCGAAACCGTACGCGGCTATCACAAAGACCACTACGCCTGGGCAAAAGAAATCTGGGACCTCTCCGCCACCGCGTATCTCGTCAACCCAAACTGGGTCACAACCCGGCTGGTACACAGCCCCATACTCACCGATCAAATAACCTGGAGCCATGACCCCAGTCGGCATTTCATGCGCGTAGCTACACAACTCAACCGCAACGCCATCTTCGCCGACGTATTCAAAAAATTGGAAAAAGCTGGTTAGACAGTATCATTCATCACACCCAACACAAGGAGTTTTACATGAGTGCAGCACTGGATTACGGAGTCCAAAGTTTTTGCTTTCGCTACTTCAAAGACAACGCCGACGTCGCCCAAAAAGTAAAAGACATCGGCCTCGACAAAATCGAAGTCTGCCAGGCCCACGCCGACTTCAAAAACCCCGACGCCTGGAAAGACATCGTCAAAACCTACAACGACGCGGGCGTATCCGTCATCTCCATCGGCGTACAAACCTTCACGGGCGACCCCGCTGAAAAATCCTACTTTGAATGCGCCGCCATTGCCGGCGCCAAACACATCTCCTGCCACTTCCAGCTCGAATCCTATCCCAAAGCCATCACACAGGTACGCGCCTGGAGTCGGGCATACGGCATCCGCGTGGGCATACACTGTCACGGCGGATATCACTTTGGCGGACAACCCGGCGTCCTCAAACACCTCATCGGCCTCGGCGCGCCCGAAATTGGCCTGTGCATCGACACAGCCTGGGCCTTGCAAATCGGTCCTCGCCAGGGCAACCCCGTCAAATGGACAGAAGACTTCGCCGGACAAATCTACGGCATCCACTACAAAGACTTCGTCTTTGACCCCAACGGCCAATGGCACGACACCGTCGTCGGCGAAGGCACACTCGACCTCCCGGCCTTTGTCGCCGGTCTCGAAAAAAGCGGCTTTGATGGCATGGCCGTCATCGAATACGAAGCCGACGTCGAAAACCCCGTCCCCGCCCTGACCCGATGCGTCGAAACCATGCGCGCATTGGCTGGCTAACCGCGTCAATCTATCAACAAAAAAGAGCGAGCCTTTTTTAGACTCGCTCTTTTCATTACAGCAATCCTACACCAAGACAGACACTCATTTTGAGTTGATCACACCCTCCCATTCCTCAATCCCCAACAATTCCATCATCTCGCGGGAAATGTCTTGTTCTATCTTCGCCACTGCGGGCTTCAACGCGCCAAAGCGCACCTCAACTCCTCTGCTCTGAAGGGTTGGAATATGCGCATTGATTGATGTAGTATTCAACGGATTATTCCGTACATCAACCTGATCTCCACTGCCCAATCCCGTATTTGCGACCAGGGGCGAAAGATCCGAGACGTTGTTGCTGGAAAGAGACAGCGACCTCAGGCTGGTCAAGCCGGACAGTACAAATATATCCGAGATGTTATTGCCGTAAAGAAACAGCGATATCAGGCTGGTCAAGCCGGATAATGAGGACACATCCGAGATGCTGTTGTTGGCAAGAGTCAGCGAGGTCAGGCTGGTCAAGCCCGACAGAGGTGTGATGTTCGAGATGTTGTTGTTGTCAAGAGTCAGCGATAGCAGGCTGGTCAAGCCGGACAGTGAGGACACATCCGACATGCTGTTGCTGCGAAGAAACAGCCGTATCAGATTGGGCAAGCCGGACAGTGAGGACACATCCGAGATGTTGTTGGCGGAAAGCCCCAGCCATGCCAGATTGGTCAAACCGGACAGTGAGGACACATCCGAGATGTTGTTGTTTTCAAGATACAACTGTTCCAGATTGGTCAAACCGGACAGGGGCGAGAGGTCAGAGATGCTGTTGTTGAAAAGAATCAGCCGTTCCAGCCTGGTAAATCCTGAGAGTGCAGACACATCCGAGATGCCGTTGTTGTCAAGATACAGCCGTTCCAGTCTGGTCAAGCCCGATATGGCATCCGATAGTGCAGAAAGGTCTGAAATTGAGTTGCCGCTAAGATCCAGCCTTGTCAGGCTGGTCAAGCCCGATAGAGGCGAGAAATTGGAAATATGGTTACTATTAACATACCCCACACGAGACACAAATTCTGTGCCGAGGTTCAAACTCGTCAGACTGGTTGCCAACTCAAGCCCGGTCAAGTCCCTGATGTTCGCGTTCGGAGCTTCAAGTTCTGACAAAAATGCCATCTCAAAATCGGTGATCGGGATATCTGATGCCTTGCCCATAGCGGTCTTAATCGCCGCACGCAAGTTGGCATCCGGTATATCTGCTTCTGACAGGTTGGACAGACGCGCCAGTACTGACCTGTCCCTGATCATAGTATCGTCGTAAAGAAACAGCACTGACAGGTTGATTAAGCTTGATAGAGGTGTGATATCTGAGATACTATTATAGGAAAGATTCAGCGTTATCAGATTGGTCAAACCCGACAACGGCGAGATATCTGAGAAGAAATTGCCGGAAAGAATCAGCACTGACAGGTTCGTCAAGCCCGACAACGGCGAGATATCTATGATGGTATTATAGGAAAGATTCAGCGTTGTCAGATTAGTTAAGCCCGACAGAGGTGTGAGGTCCGAGATACTATTATCGGAAAGAATCAGCACTGACAGGTTCGTCAAGCCCGATAGAGGTGTGAGGTCTGTGATGATATTAGCGGAAAGGTTCAGCGATGTCAGACCAGTTGCAAATTCGAGTCCGGTTAAATCGCGAATATCCGATGTCGATGCCTCAAGGCTTGTCAAAATCGCCATCTCTGCCCTGCTGATCGACGCACCACTCGCCTTACCCAGTGCGAACTCGATTGCTGTGCGCAGATTCGCATCCGGAATGGCAACCGGCGTTTCCATTCCACCGCCACCATCGTTAGACGTAGATACCTCTTTGCCAAAGCTACTGCTAAAGAGCAGAAAATCGCCAAAGTCAATCGCGCCGTCGCTGTCCAAATCGTACTTCGCTTCATATCTCCCATCCCCCTGACGTGCCCCAAACTGACCCGCAAACGCCAAAAAGTCGGAAAAATTAACCACACCATCTCCGTCGAAGTCCGATGTAACGGCTTGAAACTGTAACGCAATGCGAATATCCAGATTCACAGTCTCAAATTGCCCATCCCGACTGAGTTCTGCACGCACCAGCCGAATCGCCGTGCCTGAAAATCCAGCCGTTGTGCGAAAGCGAACTGTACCCACCAGACCGCTATTGGCAGTTGCTTGACCACCCAGAGATGCAATGCCTATTTCGACAAAACCTGTACCTTGCTCTGGGAGAGCCTGAGCATTGGGCAACACATCGCCTACCTCAAACCCCTCATACACAACCTGCGCGGCATCGTATTCAAAGCGCGCAGCAAGGCCGTTCGCATTCTGAATACCTGTGCCAAATATCTGAATGGCAATAACCTGATCCGCGGACACATTGAGGGACGTGACCGCCTGGTCTCCCGCCGCACCATTTACATCTACCGAAACGGAAAAGCTATTCTGCGCCAAAAGAGACATCGGATATATCAAAAGCGCGAATGTCGATAAGATAAACAGAATCGTTTTACGCATCGGTTTCTCCATTACAAATGCCTTTCGATTAAAGCTGACCACTGATAGCTTGTTTTCCTGACTGCTGATCGCTGACTGCCTTTAATTATTGATCGCCTGTCGCGTCGCTTCCAGGAACGTTTCGTATCTTTGAGGACCTCCGCGCAATACGCGAACAATCACACCTTTGGCGTCAATAAAAAATGACCTGGGAATACCAGTGTTCTCATACGCATTGTTCACTTCTCCCGCCGAGTCGAGAACAAAAGTCCAGGTGTAGCCATATCTTCTGATAAAACGCAGTTCCTGGATGCGTGTTTCGCGTGTGCCAACGCCGACGATCTGGATAGAATCGCTCATCGTATTTTGCAACTTTTGCATGTCGGGCATTTCGGCAACACAGGGACCACACCAGGTTGCCCAAAAGTTGAGGAATACGGGTTTGCCGCGCTGTTCATAGAGATTGAATCGCTCACCAGTAAGAGTACTCAGCGTAAAGTCGGGAGCTTGCATCCCAACTCGAATGCCAACGGGAGCGTCGGTAGTTGGTGGAGGGGTTGTGATTGTCTGCCCGTAGAATTGGGCAAAAATGACAAAGTCCCGAAAGTTGACTGCGCCATCCCCATTCAAGTCAAACTGGGTCTGGGTTGTCCCATATCCCTGTGAAAATGCGACAAAATCGGCAAAATCCACTTTGCCGCTGTTGTTGAAATCGCAATCTGATGCGGTTGGTGCTGCGTGTACATAGGCATGCAGGAGCAGAAAAATCAATGTGAGGACATACTTAAACATGAGCATACCTCCAGAAAATACGAGCATATTCATTTCTATGTAATGATATTATGCGAAATAATTAGCATATAATTTTTAAAAAAATAGCCAATTAAAAACTCGTTGTCAAGGTAGAGTGCGAAATAATCAGCAGTATTTTTGATATCCAGAATGAATGCCCACAACCGGACCATCCACAAACGCTTCTTCTCCCAGCGGCGGACTTGACCCATTTTATCGGAATTCATCTGTTCCGTCGGCATAATTGTAATCACATTATTTTCTTTTATTTCCACTTCCTCAATACCTGCCAACAACTGCCGAGGGATCAAACTCCCTGGGCAGTTACTTTTGTTTTTATCATTTTATTCATGGCTAAAATCCTTATAATATATGGAGGCAGGGATACGATCCATTTTTCGAAGTAGAACACTATACGAGCGTTAGCATAGGTACTACAAATTCTATTGTGGCACTGTGAAAACGGGCATTGTCTTTTGAGAAATTTAATCTATATTTTTTATAAGCCCTGGAATTCCGGAGAAAGCACATGATACAAAAAGTCGTTCGAAAGCGAAACCTGACAACCCATTCCCAGGCAAAAGAAGATCTGGCCTACTGGCTAAGTCGGCCCGCAGAAGAGCGGGTTTTGGCCGTAGAATATCTCAGGCGACAACACCATGGAAGTACAGGAAGACTTCAAAGAGTTGCTCGCGTTATTAAACGCGCATGATGTCGAATATGTGATCGTGGGGGCTTACGCGCTTTCACATCATGGTGTACCGAGATACACCGGGGATCTGGACATTTTAATTCGGGCAGAAACCGAAAATGCGCGACGAATTTTAGATGCTCTGTCTGAATTTGGATTCGGAAATCTGGAATTGACATTGACAGACTTTTCCATGCCCGATCATGTCATTCAACTTGGATATCCTCCCGTGCGTATTGATCTGATTACGTCAATTACAGGTGTCTCGTGGGAAGAAGTAGCAGAAAATAAGGAAACGGGAATATATGGCGGCATTGAGGTCTTTTATATCGGGCGACCTCAACTGGTGAAAAACAAACGTCTTACTGGTCGCCAAAAGGATTTGGCCGACCTGGAGGCACTGGAAGAAAGCGGGTAAAAATCGCCGAAATGTTGTTCCCTATTGTACAAAAGCCTTGCAGAATCTTCTGTAAGGCTTTTTTCGCATTAATCTTTACTCTCCCCTTCCGCGCAATATAGAAACCATCCTGCTGATAGAACTGTCAAAAGATAAATCTCCGTTGTCATTTAAGTATTGAACTGAGGGAATAATCGCAATGGACACACACATCAGAGTCAGCACAAAAGCTCTCATTCTTCGAGACAACGCCATTCTACTCGTGGAATACGATGACGAATCGGGCCTTCACTACAACATGCCGGGAGGCGGTGTAGAGCCGGATGAGACTTTGGAAGAGACACTTAAAAGAGAAGTGCAAGAAGAGACCTGCGCCGAAGTCGAAATAGGTCAGCCGCTCATCATTACGGAATACGAGCCGAAGAGAAACGCATTCTGGGGAGGAATGCGCCACTCACTCACAGTAATCTTCGAGTGCAAGCTCACAGGTGATACAGAACCCCAGATGCCACAAATCCCGGATCCCAATCAAACAGCGGTCAAATGGATTCCCCTCGTTGACCTCGAAAAAGTGGAACTACTCCCACACGTCACAGATCACATTCTGGCCTACGCGAACAAACGGGGAAACCACTACCCAATCTATCTCTGCGAACCCATCAACCCCGACAAAGTGCAGAAATACCTTTAATGCACTCTATTTAATCGGAGATATTGTCAAATATGGACCCATCCATCCTTAATTATTACGGAACCTATTATAATGAAATTGACCGATTCAATGACGGTAGCGGTCGCCTGGAGTACATACGCTCGAAACAGATACTGGATCGGTACTTACCCCAAACCCCTGTCAACATCCTTGATGTCGGTGGTGGTCCAGGCGCGTACGCGTCCTGGCTTGCAGAGAAAGGACACAAAGTCCATCTGGTTGATCCGGTTCCTCGACATCTCAAGGAGGCGGAGGAACGCACAAGAAAACACCCTCTAAAAAGCATCCAGAAGGGAGATGCGCGTAGCCTGAAATGGTCAGACGAAACCCTGGACATCGTCTTGCTCATGGGGCCATTATATCACCTTACGAAGGCCGAAGATCGAAAAAAGGCGCTTGGTGAGGCCAGAAGAGTTCTGAAACCTGGAGGGATCCTATTTGCAGCTGCAATCACGCGATTTGCATCTCTACTTGACGGAGTAAGATCCGGGGCGATCCTCGATCCAGCCTTCCGAGCAATTGTAGCGCGTGACTTAAAGGACGGACAACATCGCAACCCCGACGAAAACAAAGACTACTTTACCACTGCCTACTTCCATCGCCCAGAGGAACTAACTGTCGAAATCACTGAATGCGGATTCACCCAATGCCAGACACTTGCCGTAGAAGGTGCCGCCTGGTTGCTCGGAGATATAAAAGATCAATTGGAAGACCCCGCACGCCGCGAGATACTTCTCGATGCAATACAGAAACTCGAGACAGAGCCATCTCTACTTGGCGCTTCGCCGCATATTATGGCAGTGGCCAGGAAACCTTGAGTACTTTCCCTTGATGGATCATCGTTTTTCTAGGAAGACCATCCCTAACATCATTCAGGGATCAAGAAAAATGCCTTCAGACAAAAAAAGCGGCAATATAGACCCGCGGCTTGCATTGGCTTTGTCCGAAATAGACACCATCGTGCAAGCAACGCCCAATCTAACACTTGATGAAGACTACTTACCCGGGTTTCCAGGAGGAACGAATACAGCTCTTTTTGGCCACCTAAATGGCAAACCCATCGTCTTTAAATATTTCCATAACAAAGACAGAAAGGACCACGAAGAAAAAGTATTGAAACTCTTTCAAAAAACTGGATATGTCCCACAAATTTATCCGATCAAAAACGACTCAGTCCTCATAATCGAACGATTGCCTGGACTGCCATTTTTTATGGTTGAAGAGAATATAAGCCTGGAGGAATGGGAAGGACTTTTTAATCAACTGGGACAGGCAATCGCGAGAATTGTCAACATTGCTCCTGGTGCTGATTTAGCAATTTCTGGAAGACAGGATCTACCGCGTGAACCTGGTTTTGATTACAAATTCTACTGTACTGCAAATTTAGAAACATTCTTTAACACAGTTATAGAAATATCCGCTGGCGTCTTAGAAACGTGTGATTTACCACATCAGTCCCTCTTAGAGAAGTCTCTCAACGATCTACGGACAAATAGAGATGCGATCCTGGCATATCGCAGTTTTATTTTTTTAGATGATTTTCACTATAGCAACATCATCGCCCAGGATTCTACTCTACAAGGATTCATAGATCTGGAGATGTCGCGCTACAGCAATGAAGTCCTGGTTTTGGGATCTGTGATGGCTTCCGTTATACCCAGCCAATTAGAATGCTGGTTATGGATTAAAACGGGATATGAAACTGTTCGCGGAAACAGACTTAATCCCGAAACAATCTACCTATCAGAAATTGTTGCACCATTCAACCGTTGGATTCGGTTTATGTGGTATTGGGGCTGTGACGAGATACCTGCCTGGGTCCAGGAAAAGAATCTCCGAAGGTCAGTCATTCAAGACATTAGGGATGTCGTAAATATCATTGAATTGTTGAAAGCTACATCCTGATATGCTACTGGATCGCAATCCGACATGGCACGGCTTGATAGGTGGGAAAATGCCCCCTTTCCCCGCGGCAGTAGTGCGGGATGTCCTCACTCGTTTTGGGATTGAGAATCCAGTTAGATTAAAAGCATGGCCTTTCGGCCCATTTGACATTCTGGCTGCCTTTGAATATCGCAGCACCCCCTATCTCCTAAAGGGGCGCCACATCGAACAAAGAGGCGTCAAGTCACTGTATAAAACACAAGACATACAAAAGCAACTTCTTCAACTGGGCTTCCCCGTATCAGACTTTATGGCCAATTCTTCCGGCGAAACACTGGTACAGGGTTCCGACTGGCAAAATGAAGAAAACATCTTCTATGAAATTCAGATCATTCTCCCCGGCGTGCCATTTTCTCCTGATACGCACACAGCTCTCTTAGCGGGGAAATTGCTCGGACAACTCCACCTCCTCGGACAGAAAATTCATTCGGACCTCCTGAGCAAGTTTTACTACATTGATACTTTCGTAGATAGATCTCCCAATCAGTTACAAGCATTTCTTCAAGATGATCGGGATTTGCAATCCGGGGAAAGCCAGGAGATCAAAAACTCCATATCGCGATTATCGGATACTTCGACACGTTCTTCGCTTACGCATCGCTTGACACACGGCGACTTCACACCCGATAATCTCCTGATGAATCAGGATGAACTTTTCTTGATCGATAATGACGAACTTGGATTTGGCACTGCGGCGGTTGATGTCGCGTGGGGGCTAACCTATCTATTTGGTCTGGACATCAAATTGGGACATATCTTCCTGAGTGAATACAGAAAACACACCCCCGAATTTGCCGAAAGCGATCTTCTGGCTGTTAAGGATTACTTGCTCGCTTTAAACATACAAGATTACAATGTGTCAGAATTGTTAGATATCCTGCATACATTGCTCTCTATTTAAAGGTTACCCCACATGAGAACGAATCAGGCGGACCAATGCGGCATGTGTAAAGCCCTTTTCCTCGACCTCGGAGGGACTCTCGTTCGGATAGAAGATGATGAAATCTTCACGGACGCAGTTGGAAACGTGGAAATCCTGCCAAATATCGTTGAGGTTCTCAGGCAAAGGGCATCGAACTTCGACGCGATATTTATTATCACAAATCAATCGGGTATAGAAAAGGGAACCTTATCAATCGAGAGTACGAAATCCTTTATCGATCAGGTCAACACTGCAACCGGGGGCATAATCACTGATTACTGGGTCTGCCCGCACATCGAATCACCATATAGAAAACCAAACCCTAACATGATCACTGGCCTTGCCGATAAACACTTTGTCGATGTCAAACAATCAGTCCTGGTTGGAGATACAGAAATTGATCAGCAGGCGGCTCAAAATGCCGGTATTGGTCATTTCATATGGGCACGGGACTTCTTCGAAAGACAAGACTGAATGGATTACGATAGCCTGGACAATGTTGACAAATTTTTGGAATACTGAGGACATACCATGCCTAACTTAGACCGCATTGAAATCAATCCCAAGTTGATGATGGGAAAACCCGTGGTGAAGGGGACGCGCATTCCAGTCGATCTGATTTTGAGAAAACTGGGGGAAGGAGCATCAGAAGACGATTTGCTTGACGCTTATCCCCGGCTCACATTAGAAGATATACGCGCTGCATTGCATTATGCAGCGATAGTCGCCTAATTTTTCCTCATGTGAGGGACTTCTTGCACAAAAGAACGGATTAGACTATGGCAAAATTTGAAGAATCCAGATGGGGCGAAACAGAATATGCCCAAGAATATCAAGATCATTCGCAACACTTTTTACCGGAACGAAATACGCATTTCGAGATACTTGCTTCATTCTACCAGCATTTTGTTCAGAAAAAGCGAGTACTTGATCTCGGATGTGGCGACGGAATTATAAGCGAGAGGCTATTCCTTATAGATCCTCATATCCAACTGGTAGCGGTCGATGGCTCTGAAGAAATGCTTTCAGCCGCCCAAAAGAGGCTTGCCGTATATGACGTGGAAAACTTCATCAAAATGCCTTTCGAAGATATAATCGCAGGCAAAGTAAATTTGGACACTTTCGACTTCATTGTCTCTTGCTTTGCCATCCACCACCTGGAGAAATTACAAAGACGAAGGCTATTTGAAAAAATCTTGAATATGTTAGCACCAAACTCGTACTTTCTGAATATCGATATTGTTTTACCCACAACTGAAACCCTCGAAAACTGGTATTACGACCTCTGGAGAGAATGGATTCAAAAGCATGAGAAGCGAGAAAACCTCTCTAAATCCTTTTCACATATTCCCGATGAAGCGCGTGTTCGTCCAGAGAACTTTTATGATACCTTGGAGAACCAACTTGAGGATTTGCAGATAGTCGGCTTTGAGGAAGTCTCCTGCCATTATCGATATGGGCTTTTCGGAATATATAGCGGAAGAAAGCTCTGACGGCAAAAGACAAAACTGAACACCTGATGAGAGGAAAAACAAATATGAGGCCAGTTGTGGAAACTGGTCCCGTATTGCGTGGCCGTGGCACTAAGGGCTTGCTGGAGATTTATCAACTAAAACGGTTAACACCATGACTGATATTTCTCATCTAAAGTTGATTCCCTACGACCCCTACTGGTGTACGAAGTTTGAAACTGAAAAATTGAAGATAGAAGCAATCTTTAAGGACAAGGCACTTGGTATAGAGCACATTGGCAGTACGTCTGTAAAGGGTCTCATGTCGAAACCGATCATTGACCTGGCTGTGAAGGTTGCAAATCCAGAGATCGCGGATTTGTTCATAGATCCTCTCGCTAAGATAAAGTACCGTTATGAAGAACGGTCTTCTAGTAGCGAAAGACATTTTTTTCGGAAGGGTAACCCCACTGAATTTCACTGCTCAATCTGTTATAAGGACAGAGGTTCATATTGGGAGCGTCAGATTCTTTTTCGTGATTATCTCAGAAATCATCCAGAGGCCTTATCAGATTACCAGGAACTTAAGATTAGGCTTCTTGAGAAGTATCCTACTGGTCGAGGAGGTTATGTATCTGGAAAAACAGAATTTGTCGAGAAAATTCTTATCTTAGCGAGGATAGCATGTTAATCACTGTCCGCGCGGCACAATTGAGTGATTTGCCTCAGTTGGCTAAAATGAATAGCTGTCTCGTGGATGACCAGGGTAGCGAGAATCCATTTTCATTGAAAGAATACGAGGACCGGTTTCGCGAGTGGTTAGATACAAATATATGGACGGTAGATGTATTTCTACATGATGGACAGGTAATAGGCTATTCTGTCTATCAAAAGCGTACCGACTACTATGATCCAAATGAGGCAGTAATTTATATCCGACAGTATTACATCGAACGCTCTCATCGTCGGCTTGGCCTGGGTAAAGCAGCCTTCCAAATTCTGATAGACGCGCGTTTTCCAAAGCATGTGCAATCTATAGCCCTCGATGTCATGGCAACTAACTCAGAAGGCCAGAATTTTTGGAGGAAGATGGGCTTTAACGAATATTTTATCTCGATGAAAAAAGAACTGGAACAAAAGTGACTCACAAGTCGCGCCTATCTTCCGTGAAATACCGCATTCTTTACTGATGAGAGGAAAACAAACATGTGGAATCCGGTTGAGACTCAATTTTACGCCAAACAGAATCCCATTGGCATAATAAACATCGCAGACTTTCAACAAGCGCATACAATCCGAATGTTTGCTGAAGAGCTAAACCTGGCAGTCCGATTCTATAGAATCGGAACACCAGGTGATTTTCTGAAGGTCATCAGTCGTGAACCTGAATTGCCTCCCTGTATCATCATCTGCGGTCATGGGGATGAGAATGGGATTGTCTTCGGGGATTATATGGAGGGCATTGATACATCAATGCTAAAGGACGAGAGCATGCCGCCAGAGAGTATTGAAAAACATGCAAATCTGACTGATCGAATTGTTGTGAATACGTGTTGTGTAGGCGGGACAGACGCAATGGCAAGCGCATTTTTGAAGAGTAAGCCGAGATGCTACATCGGATCTCTGGATTACCAAAATGCCGCGTCAACGACCATCTTCGTGACATTATTTCTGGATCAGTTATTGAAAAAAAATAAGCCAGTGCTGGAAGCGTGGAATCGGGCAGCCTCCTATGATGGTGAAACACGTCACTTTGCTTTTTATGATGCCAATGGACGTCAAAAAATCGAATAAGTTTCATTGCAAACCGCGAAAATGTTATACCCTACCGAAAAATCATGGATACGATACCCCGCATAGTCAGGATAGAAGCCGATGATCCTTATACTGCCGGCATCCGTCTTGGCGAGAGTCTCGGCCGTAGTTTTGGTGCCTACCTTGAAGATTACCTTGCTGCCCGAATTCTGGCAGCGAAGAACTGTGCTAAGTCCTCGGAAACTCATGCTGAAGCGTGGATCAGTTCTCTACCCGAACATATATGTGACAGGTTTCGGGGCCTCTCTGAAGGGAGTGGGATACCGTTCGAGCGCATAGCACATTGGGGTTATCAGGAAATAGCACTCAGTCAGGGCTGTAGCAGCATCATCTGTCGGTCCAAAGGCAAAGTCTGGATTGGTCACAACAACGACACCTTTGTACCCAAGCTATGGGGATATATCACTATCCTGGAGATCAAGGGTCGCATCCCAACCATGTACTTCGGACTTGCGGGAGATATCTGGGCGACCGCTGGAATCAACAAGGCAAAGCTATGGCTACACGTTGACCACTTGAAGGAGACTGATAAGCCAGACAGTAGAAAAGTCGTCCTGCCGACGTATGGCTTCATCGTTGAAGCTCTGGAGACGTGTGAAACCATTGATGATGTGCAGGGCCTCCTGAACAAAATAGACAGGACAGAAGGCATGATCCTGATAGCTGTGGATGGCAAAACGGATGAAGCAGCCGTCTTCGAATGCTCATGTTCCAAATGGAGACTGGAGAGAGTCAAAACGGATTGGGCTGTGAGAACAAACCACGCCGTTATAGGACGAAGGAGCAGAAAGGAAGGAAAACGGCCACGCGACACCTGGAGCAGATACAATCGCCTGGCGCAACTTCTCGAAAACAGCTACAACAGCGGAAGGTCCCCAACACCGTCGGATTTGAAGACATATCTCGCCGACGACGAAGTGGAACGAAGAGACGAGACGTTCGCAACCGCGTATTCAGTCGTCGTGTGCCCCGCTGCCAGCAAGACTGAGTTCACCATGGGCAGACAACCAGCGGCCAGTTGTGGGAACTGGTCTCATATTGCGTGGCCCTGGCACTAAGAACTTGTCAATGACTTATCAACTAAAACAAAGTAACTACTTTAGTTGTTTTATTTTATTCGTACCGAAGCGCATCCACAGGGTTCGAACGCGCAGCTTTCAAAACGTGATAGCTCACCGTTAAAAGGGTAACACAAAGTGTCAGGAATCCACTGACGGCGAACGCCCAAATTGGAAAAGATATATGGTATGCAAAATCATTTAACCATTGCCCTACAGCATAATAGGCAATTGGCCATACGCAGAGATTAGCCACCACAACCAACCTTACATACCCTCTAAAGAATAAAAATACAACATTCCAAATTGATGCTCCAAGAACTCTACGGATGCCTATCTCTTTTACCCGTTTGTTCATAGCTAAAGCAGCAAGGCTAAAGATTCCAATACAGGCAATAAATATTGAAAATAGAGAACCTGATCTACTTATCCTTCCCCAGCGTTCTTCCGCTCGATATTGGCTATCCAGGTCCTGGTCAAGAAAAGAGAATTGAAACGGGATATGCGGATTCAATTCTGTCCACTTTTTTTTCAGTAGATTCAAAGTATGTTGAACTTCTACAGGATTGATCCGCACATAAATATATTGGTATTGGTCGGGACGCCCCAACTCGAACACAACAGGCTCAATCTGATGGTGCAGAGAGCGGGAATGAAAGTCTTTGACAACACCTACAATTTGTCTATTGCTAAATTCCGGAAGCATTTTACCTATAGGCGATGCCCATCCAAACTCTCTAACCAATGCCTCGTTTACAATAATACTTCCATGTAAATCTGAATTCGAATCCTGAATAAATCCCCTTCCTTCACTTAATTCGATTCCAAGCGTTTCAATAAAATTGGGCGCAACATCGAAAAATTGGACCTCAATCACAGACCCCTTGCACTTAACGTTCGTCGTCCAAATTAATCCTCCAAAGTGGACAAAAGATGCCGTAATACCCAGAACACTGGGGTAACGGGATAATTCAGATTTATAAATCGTATAAACATCTGACCTTTGCCCCTTATTCGGTTGGGATGCATCAATGACCACGACTTGTTCGTCTTGAAAACCCCGATCTTTTGTTTTCAAATAATCTATCTGTCTAAAGGTGACAATCGCAAAAATGATTAAAAATATTGATACCGAAAATTGGGTCGTTATCAGAGCTTTACTGAAAAAATTAGAGCCGCCAGATTTCAAACTCTCTGTGAGTGTGTGAATTGGAGAATACCCGGACAAAACGATCGAAGGATAACTGCCAGCAATTATGCCAACAAGAATAGATAGAAGAACAAGAGAAGCCATCACTTCACTACCATAGTCCAAGGTCAGTTCTTTATTGGCGACACTATTAAAAAGAGGCAGAGCAAGTTCTGAGAATGCAATTCCGACAAATAGTCCAATAAGACTTAATAACAGTGCCTCTCCCCAAAATTGTTGCATAAGTTGCAATCTCTCTGCTCCCACAACCTTACGCATACCTATTTCTTTAATACGAGTAGAGGCTAAAGCCATAGAAATATTGGCAAAATTGATACAGGCAACCAGTAGAACACCAAGAGCGATTCCAAGAAGTACAAATGAGAATATTCTGTCTCCAGTTGGCAATAATCCGCCCAGGATGTCTGAATTCAAGTGAACATCGTGAAATGGCTGTAAATCCAATTGAAGCGCATCATCACTTAAAGCCAGTGCATCGTATTCCTGGTATTTTTGAATAGTTGATTGATAGTATTTTTGTATAAACTCGGGAAATTTTGAGATAAGTTGCAAAGGATTGGCATTTTCCGATAGCAGTACGTATGAGACAACTCTGGAACTCCCCCACAGGTCAGCATATCTCTCATAATTTGGCTGCATTTCAGATGGCAAAAGAAAATCAAATTTTAAGCTCGAATTTTCAGGTATCTCCGATACGACACCTTTTACCACAAAATCGATATACTCTGCGTTTATCCTCACAGCGAGCGTCTTATCAATCGGATTTTCTCGATCAAAATACTTATGAGCCATCCTTCGGCTAATGACTATTGAGGATCTATTATGGAGGGCTGTTTTATCTCCATTCAAAAGGGAAAATGAAAAGACTTCAAAAACATCAGGACCTGTAAAGAGCATATTTTCTACAAACATTTTGTCTTTATATTTTACAACACTTTTTTCCTCTCTAAATCTCGCGACTTTTTCTATTTCGGGAAAATCGCGCTTTAATGTAGCTGCCAAGGGCGTTGGAACGCGTGCAGAATTTCTTATTTCGCCATTAGGGTTCTTTCTAATCTCATAGACACGATAAATTCGATCCAGATTTTCGTGGAATGTATCGTATGTCCACTCATTGTGAATGTACCGAAAGGTCAAAATGCAAAAGGCAATCCCTATTGCCAGACCGAGGATATTCGTGAAGGAATAGACTTTTTGTCTCCAAAGATGACGAAGTGCAACTACCAGATAATTCTTGAGCATAATCAACTCCCTATATGTATCAGTAATATCTACAATACAGACACTCCTGGAGTGCCGAAAGTGTCGGTTTGCACCTCGATAAAGTAAATTTTAAGGAGACCGAGCGTCCGGTCCCCATTTTTAAATATGCGAAATTGCGATGGTGCCTGTCGGTATATGTCGAAATACTTTCAGTTTCGACCTACCTCCAATATCGCGGAGAGGTCAGTCAATGAACTGATCTCGTAATCCGCTTTGATCCCCGTATCATTTGTCAGACCTTCGCGATTTAGCCAGACCGTATGCGCTCCGGCTGCACCTGCACCTGCAACATCCTGTTCCAGGGAATCTCCGACGTGTAATAGCCGCGCCAGCGGACAGCACGCCTTTTGTGCGGTAATCTGAAAAATTCTTCGATCAGGCTTCGCAACACGTACATCCTGGGCAAGGACAACAAAGTCAAAACGACCTGCGAGACCACAGCGTTCCGGGTAACTGTTCCCATTTGACAAAAGCCCGATCTTGAAATAAGATGCCAAAATATCAAGCGCAGGTTCAACATCTTTATACAACTCAATATCTTCGAAACGATGCTTCAGATATATCTTATTGAGATGCATGGCCAGATCACTGTCCGGATATCCAACATATTCAAGCGTCTTCTCAAATGCCAGCCGTCTGATCTCCTCGAGATTCCAGACCTCGCCTTTCACTTCCTCAGCAAGCCGATTGCGAATCGCAATCATATCCTCAACAGTAAGGTCTAAAGCGCGCTGGGTCGAAACATGCTGGCGCAATTCCCGCAATGTATGCGTTAACGAATGTCGCATGACCTTATAGAAGTCCCACAAGGTCATATCGCCATCAAAAGAAATCGCTGAAATTCGCAAGATCCCCTCCTATCAGTGTTCATTTTCGGACACCACTGTATCAAAATCGAACACTTTTTAAGACATCAATTTCAGGCGATTTTCCGTAACCTATTGTAATATCAATATTTGATTCTTTGGCATAATTTTTGCTTTAAAAATAGGTAATCCTGAGACTACTGTGGTTGCCTATAAGAAAATAGAAATGCAAAAACCGCCATCTTCTTCCATTTGTGGCATATGCAAGTTGGAGGTTTTTTGCCGGGAGAATCGAACAATGGTGAAAATTCAATAGTGTGACACACCGTTTCTGATCGATTTGATAGAATAAGAAAGGATTCGCAATGTTTGAAAACTATCTAAAAGTTGCAGTTCGAAACCTGATTAAATTTAAGATGTTTTCATTCCTGAATATCAGTGGTTTAGCTATCGGGATGGCCTGTTGTATTTTGGTTTTTTTGTATATACAGGATGAAATAGGGTATGACCAGTTCCACGAAAAAAGCAATCGCATTTACCGGGTGCTGAGAGAAAGGGAAGCCAATAGTGGCGAATCCCAGACGCATCCGGGCACTTCAGGTGCGCTTGCACCGTCTCTGCTGAAAGATTTTTCAGAAATACAAAGTGCTGTCCGGACCTGGGACATTGATACCTGGATAAACTATAAAGACAAATGGTTTAAACAAAAATTTATGATGACCGATTCTAAAATCTTTGAAATCTTCTCCTTTCCTTTCATAAAAGGCGATCCGAGGACAGCTCTGGTGGAACCTTATACCATTGTTCTCACCCGGGAAATGGCGAATAAATTCTTCCCTGACGAAAATCCCATAGGCCGAACAATCACCGTTGAACACCGATATTTTAGAGGGGATTACAAAATCACAGGTGTCCTGGAAAATATACCAATAAATTCGACAATTCAATTCGATTTTCTCGCTTCGTCTGCATCATCAGAATGGAGACAAAAAGAGTTTGCTGGCACTGTGTGGGAAAGATGGCAGCGCGAGAGTGGTTGGCTGCCAATAGAAACTTTTATTTTGCTACAAGAAGGGTATCCACCTTCCGAATTGGAACAAAAATTGAGCGATTTTATGCTTCGTTATATGGGCGAGGAAATCCAATCAAACAATGTCTATCACCTGCAGCCGCTCGATCGTATCCACCTCTATTCTAACGTAGATTACGGTATGACCATGTATAGCGACATCTCGTATATCTACTTACTCTCTACACTTGCCTTTTTTATTTTACTCATTGCCGGTATCAATTTCGTGAATCTCGCTACAGCACGCGCCACCACCAGGGCAATGGAAGTAGGTATGCGGAAAGTGGTAGGTGCTAATCGGCGGATATTGATTGTGCAATTTTTGGGAGAATCCTTTCTGCTATCATTGCTCGCCCTCTTGTTGGCATTGAGTTTTGTCGAGCTTTTCCTGCCTACCTTTAATGCTTTTACACTTAAGGCATTGTCACTAAATATTCAGAACGGATCTCTATTGGTCGGATTATCCGGCATTACGGTATTGGTCGGGCTATTTTCTGGAATTTATCCTGCTTTTGTTTTATCTGCCTTTGAGCCTATGGATATTCTCAAAGGAGGTAAATTAGTTTCTACTAAAAACAACGCCCGATTCCGAAAGGGATTGGTGATTTTTCAATCCTCAATTTCGGTTATATGTATCATCGGCACGATAACCATCTTTAATCAAATGAAGTACATGAGAAATAAAGACCTCGGTTTCAATAAAGATCAGGTCATGATTTTGGAGTTATACATGACAGATCGATCATTGACGAGCAATTATCGTGCAATACACCAGGAATTTATAAAACATCCAGATATATTGGCGGCAACGGCTTCTCATACATTGCCCAATATTGGGTGGGGAGAGCGCTGGGTGGTTTATCCAGAAGGAAGTAATTCGGATGGTTGGGAGATGAATATATTGGCTGCTGATGAGGACTTTCTGAACTTTTTTGACATCAAAGTTAAAGAAGGCCGAAATTTCTCAAGCGATATTGGACGCGACACCACAAATGCCTATATCCTGAATGAAACGGCGGTCAAACAACTGGGTTGGGAGAAGCCAATTGGCAAACAGTTTGAGTGGAATGATAGGCCCGGAAAAGTGATTGGCGTTGTCGAGGATTTTCATCTGCTATCTTTGCACGAAAAAATAGGACCTGTTTTCGTCTGCATGTGGGTTCCCAAATGGAATTATCTCTCCCTCAAAATTCGAAAAGATAATATTGCCAACACGATCCAATTCGTGGAAAACCAGTGGAAACGACTAATCCCAAATTTCCCCTTCAATTTTCATTTTTTAGATGAAAACATAGATAAATGGAATTATGAGGCTGAGATAAAATTAGAAAAAATGCTCCGATTAGTGTCACTGCTTACAATTTTTGTAGCCTGTCTGGGCTTATTTGGACTAACCGCTTTTACCGTGCAGTATCGCACCCACGAAATGAGTATCCGAAAGGTACTGGGAGCTTCTAAGTTCAACATCTGGTGGTTGCTCGTGAGGGATTTTTTAGGACTCATTTTATTGACCAACATCATTGCCTGGCCCATAGCTTTTTTCGTCATGGAGGCCTGGTTGCAGGATTTTCATTATCGCGTTCATGTGGATCTTATAACGCTGATCCTGGGTGGCGGAATATCCCTGATGATAGCCCTGCTTACCATCGTCTATCATACCCTAAAAACTGCTCTGTTAAATCCCATTCATCATTTGCGTTATAAATGATTACTTCTGAGTTGCTGTTGTCATTCAAACTGAAGTTCCCCGATTTAATGGTGGGAACTGATCTCATATTGCATATCACTAAGGGCTTTCCAATGATTTGTCAACGGGGTCTTACCATGTGGAAAAATTATCTCACCATAATCATACGAAACATCCGCAATCACAGGCTTTATTCACTGATTAACGTAGTCGGACTATCGGTAGGCCTGACGAGCTGTGGCCTAATCCTCCTGTGGATACAGCATGAGATAAAATACGATCAACACCATCTCAACGGAGACCGCATTTACAGGGTATTGAGACAGGTCAAAAACAAAACGACTGGAGATTCCTACTTCAATTATGGCACCCTGGGACCTTTAGGCCCTGCTCTCAAAGCCGACTTCCCCGAAATCGAGACGATGACCCGAATTTTTACCCGTAATGCGTGGGTTCGGTACAAAGATAAGGGATTCCAAGAGAACTTCTGTGTTGCCGATGATAGTTTTTTCAATGTATTCACATTTCCGTTCCTGAAGGGCGATCATCAAGCTATTCTGAAACACCCTTCTTCTGTAGTCGTTACAGAATCCACTGCACGAAAATATTTTGGTAATGAAAATCCTATCGGCAAGGTAATTACTGTAGAAAGTCGTTACACGGGAGGAGATTATGAGATTGTAGGCATCTTAAAAGATTTGCCGAGTCAATCAACACTTCAATTCGACATTCTGACGTTTACTGTTCCTTCTTTACCACTGATGCATGCGGTTTGGGAAAGATGGCGTAAATCTTCCTTTCGCCCTGTCCAAACTTATCTATTGCTTTCCAAAGGCACTTCTCCTGCTGATTTAGAGCGCAAATTGCCGGATTTTACCACCCGCTATTTTGACCTCGAAACGCGTGCAAACACAACGTATCACCTGCAACCTTTTCGCCGGATCTATCTCTACTCATATTCAGACTACGGTATAACAGACGGTGGAGACATTACCTATGTCTATTTATTTTCTGCGATCGGTGCGTTGATTCTCCTCATCGCTTGTGCGAACTTTATGAATTTGGCAACAGCGCGTTCAGCCAAAAGGGCAAGAGAAGTGGGCATTCGCAAGACTGTCGGCGCACACAAAGGTCAATTAATCAGTCAATTCTTCAGTGAATCGCTATTCATATCACTCCTGTCTTTGCTCTTTTCCATTTCACTGATTGAACTTGTCCTGCCAGCATTTGAACAATTTGTGGGCATTGACTTGCGTTTTGGCGTCTCTGAACTTCTCATAATGATCATCCTTACCGTGCTGATGGGTTTCATCGCTGGAAGCTATCCCGCTTTCTTTCTCTCAAGTTTTCAACCCATACAGGTATTAGGTGGCAAGTACTCACACACCTTAAAAGGTGTTCGCATGCGAGAAGTCCTGATCGTCTTTCAATTCTGTGTGTCTATTGCCCTCATAATTTGCACTGGCGTGGTCTATCAACAACTGAATTATATCAAAAACAAAAAACTTGGCTTCAACGAAGAAATGGTAGTCATGATGCCGCTATTTGCAACAGACCGTTCTCTCACCATTAAGTATGAATTGATCAAGCAGGAATTTCTCAAGCATCCCAATATTCACCGTGCAACTGCATCTCAAATCACATTCGGGTATGACGGAGGACGTGAGCTTGTCATTCCAGAAGGAATTGATGGCGAAGAGGTCAGAATGAGGCATCTGGTAGTAGATGAAGATTTTTTGGACACATTCGAAATCGATGTGATAGCTGGAAGAAATCTGAATAAGGATATTGCGAGCGATTCTTTTGAAGCATTTATTCTCAACGAGACGGCTGTTAAACAACTCGGATGGAAAGATCCTGTTGGAAAGCAATTTACCTGGCTTCTTAATAATCGTCGTGGAACAGTAATTGGGGTCGTGCGCGATTTTCATCTGCTGTCTCTCCATGAAGAAATAGAGCCAATTTTTATATGCAAGTGGCAGACACAATGGAATTGGCTATCAGTCAAAATTGGACGGGAGAACGTCTCATCAACAATAGATTTCATGGCGTCAAAGTGGAAGCAATTCATCCCTAACCGGCCTTTTGACAGCGCGTTTCTAAGCGAAAACCTCGAAAGATCTTATCTAAAGGAAATCAACATATTCAATGTCCTTGAAATCTTCACGCTTCTCGCTTCTTTTGTCGCTTGTATGGGACTATTTGGCCTTGCAAATTTCAGTGTTGAACAAAGAATCAAAGAAATTGGAATCCGCAAAGTACTGGGTGCGAATCTCGCAGATATTTTCACATTGCTTTCAAAAGAGTTTCTGAAGTTAATCGCGATCGCTTATGTGTTGGCACTTCCCCTCGCTTATTATGCCGGGGAGCAATGGCTACAAAATTTTGCATACCGAATAAATCAGAGCGTGGTCGTTTTTATTATCGGAGCAGTCTCAGGCATCATTGTCACCCTATTAATCGTGGGCTATCAAGCTGGCAAAGCCTGGTCTGAAGACCCGGTTAAAATGCTCCGTCAGGAGTAAACGACCACCCGCGCCATTTGACTGTACTTTTTAAAATTTAGAGGACGCATTCATGTTCAAAAACTATCTCGTCATCGCGATTCGCAATTTGCTCAAATACAAAATGTACTCAGCGATCAATGTTATCGGGCTGGGCATTGGCATCGGGTGTGTCATCTTGATCGGTCTGTTTGTACAAAACGAATTGGCTGTTAACACACAACATCCGCATGCAGATCGCTTGTATCGAATCATTGGTGAGTATCGATCAGAAAATGGTCAGACAACATACGACTGGCGCATTTCGGGGGCAATTGGCCCCACTTTGGCACGCGATTTCCCCGAAGTTGAAATCTCCACACGCACAATGCTTCGCCAAGCCTGGGTGCAGCATAAAGAGACAGTCTTGAATCGGGTATTTTGTCTCGCGGACCCGAATTGCCTGGATGTATTCAACTTTCCAATAATACAGGGTGACAAGTCTGCTCTTTTACAGCATAATTCTGTTTTTATCACCGAGTCTATGGTACGCGATTATTTTGGCGATCAAGACCCCATCGGCAAAGTGCTTACGGTCGAAGGGGCCTATATCGGGGGCGATTATACTGTCGCGGGTGTGCTTAAAGATTTGCCCAGGCGATCTTCGATTCGTTTTGATATGCTTTCAGCCTCTGTCTGGCCTGCTTTTCTTTCTCGATACTGGAATGCCTATTTGCCAACAGCACATTGGCGAGGCGGAATCACGGTCCACGTACGGTTAAAAGAAAACACGTCAGTTGAAAAATTGGCTTTAAAAATACCCGCGATGGTGGAACAGTATATGGGACCGGAAATGGTAGCACGCACGACGTATCACTTCCAGCCCATGGATGAAGTGCATTTGTACTCGAGACGCGATTATGGACTTCAGGACGTATTCGACATTCAAGGGCCAGTGATACATGGCAATATTGCACATGTTTATGCTGCATCTGCTACAGCCATTCTCATTTTTTTAATTGCGAGCATCAACTTCATCAATTTGACCACAGCCCGATCAGCTAACCGGGCACGCGAGGTGGGATTGCGAAAAGTGGTCGGCGCGCATCGAGGACAACTCGCTTTGCAATTTTTGGCCGAGTCGGTGATTTTCTCTGTATTGAGTTTGATTGTGGGGTTAGTTGTTATTTCTGATTTCTTACCACATTTCAACGACTATACGGGTAATTCTTTGACATTGGATATCACGGGCAATATGGCACTTGCTCTGGTTGGATTATCTCTGATAACAGGACTTATTACGGGGATTTATCCAGCATTTCTTTTATCGCGATTTCGGCCTGTTGAAGTGCTCAAAGGCACACTCGCAGCAGGTGCTCGCGGTAGGTTATTGCGCAAAGTGCTGGTGGTTTTTCAGTTTAGTACATCTATTGCACTGATTGTGATCACATTGGTTGTGTTTAATCAAATGTCGTATATCCAAAACAAAGATCTGGGATTTGACAAAGAGTACGTTATTGAGTCCCGTCTTTTGTGGGAGTCTCGCAATTCTCGTTTGCGTGAAGATCGCTTGTGGGAACGGTACAATGTTGTCAAAGATGTGTTTTTGCAGCATCCCAATATTACGGCTGCAACAATTGCGCGTTCTTCACACGGACGCACTGCGCCACAAGCGACTTTTAGTGCTTATGAACCGGGCAAAGAAGAATTGCGTATGGGCAGGAATGAAGTGGATGAAGATTTTCTGAGTTTCTTCAATATTGAACTTGTTGCGGGTCGAGACTTTTCAGAAGACGCAGCGAAAAGGTATGATTCGGAATCATTTGTGCCCCGAGATCAGTTGGAGCAATTGAAGGTTCACGGTCAGGCAGAATACATTCTCAATGAAACCGCTGTTAAAATGCTGGATTGGGCAGACCCCATTGGCAAACCATTTGGTGTGAAGGGACGAAGACCAGGGCGTGTTATAGGCGTGGTTAAAGACTTTCACGCGCGCACATTGCACGAGCCGCTTGGCCCTATGGTTTTATATGCGAACAACGCGGTACCCAAGACACTTTATCTAAAGGTAAGCCCTCATAATTTCGATGAAACCGTTGCACACATGGAAAAGGTATGGAAACATTTTTTGCCGATTCGCCCTTTTGCTTACACGTTTATGGATGACAATCTGAATCAGCAATATACCCAGGAGCGACAGTTGAGCCGCGCGATGAGCGTTTTTGCTGCTCTGGCTATTTTTGTTGCGTGTCTGGGCCTATTGGGGCTGGTCTCATTTTTGACCGAACAGCGCAAAAAGGAAGTGGGTATTCGCAAGGTGTTGGGTGCATCTGCAGGTCTTGTTGTAGGGCTGTTCTTGAAAGAGTTTATTCGCCTGGTATTGGTATCCTGTTTATTGGCATGGCCGATTGCCTATTGGGCAACCAATGAATGGTTACAGAATTTTGCCTATCGCATTGAGATTTCGGCACTGCCGTTTTTAGTAGGTGGTGTGTGTATGGTTGTCCTGACAACAATAACAGTAGCGTATAAGGTCATCAAAACAGCTCAGGCAAATCCAATAGAGGCCTTGCGGCATGAATGATTATAAAACAGTCTGGTATAACCGTGAGGGCATCCTAATCACCCACCCCTGAAGACCGCACATACAACGCCTCGAAGCGATCCTTCGCCTCCCATCCCAACAACCGCTTCGCCTTATCGGGCCGATACTTATCGTGCGGCAACCGCGCACAAATGAAAAAATTCTCATAAGGCGACGGCATCTCGGGCGCTCGCAATCCGTACAAAAACGCCTCGCCAGTATCCTCCCACGACGTCGTATAAGGATGTGCGCCGCGCCCATATTCTTCGGGCAGCACCTCTCCCGGTCGAAACTGCGTATAAACAAATGCAAGCACCTCCAGGCCCTCGCGCTCGGCAAAAACGCGTGTCACATGCCCGCCCAGATACTTGGTCACAGCGTAGAGATCATCGCCAGGATGCAGCGGGATATCGGCATCCAACTGAAAATCGTGCCAATAATCGGCATTGTGATCCAGCGAAGTGTGAAAAGGTCCCGTGTGGATCAGCCGCTTAATCCCACAAGCCACGCAGGCTTTAGCCACATTGTACGCACCCACCATATTCACCTGAAAAGCCAGCACCGGATGTGGCCGAATCACAGACACATTGATCGCCGCATTCATACCCTCGCACACAGCCAGCACCTGCGCGTAATCCGTAATATCCACAACCCGATTCTCGTGCGGCGGACCCAACACCTCTGGAATCGGCGCCCGGGGACTCTGCGGCGGCGAAACCGCGATCTCTGTCATAGGCCGAAGATCGGTCACCCGCAAAGTATAATGGCCTTTAAGCGCAGAAATCGCCGCTGCCCCCACCGGACCACCAGCCCCGAACAACACCACATTCCCCTCATTTACAGTCGCCATAACATTTCCCTCAAGCAAAACGCCCACTCGACGCCACATGCGACAGCGACCAGTGGTGCCCCTCGCGCTCGGCTATAAGCGCATCGCGCACAGCCGTCACCGCATCCTCCGCCATAGTCTCCACACCCGGCGCACCAAGGCGCAAACAACGCACCTCAATCTGACCCGTGCGCGCAATCTCCCGCCCCACCAGCTCAGCCATAAACGGTGCCAGTGCCTCAGCCTCTGCTCGCGGTATCGCATTCCACCGCGGATCAACGATATATTCCTCCGGATAATCCCGCACCAAATCCAGACAACTCAACAACACCACCTTCTCAATACCGGCGGCACAGGCAGCCGTCAGCGCCACATAAGTCCCCCGCGCCGCTACGTCGAGCAAAACCTGCTCGCTATCCCCTATTGGATCGCTGGCCGCCGCGTACACAACAGCCTCTACGCCCGCCAGCATCGGATCTACCGATTCTCGCTGGAGCAAATCAACCTGTCGGTACCCGGCAAAATCACGGGCATCTTCCGAACCAATCGCCACCACCTCAAACCCCGCGCCCAACCCCGTCGCCAGCAGCGCACCCCAGGGGCGATCTGCGCCAATCACTGCCACATTCATGACGTACTCCCAAAGCTAAAGCTTATGGATTATAGAACCTGTTGCTTCAGCAGGGATTGTGGGATCAACAGTAGTTGCTTGCTTTCCCGAAAGTCGGCAAGTCTTACGCTACCTCCGCCACAGATGGACATCCCCACCTGTGAATATTTATCGCTGCGTTGAGGTCTCTGTCTATTTCGAGACCACATTTGCAACAATGGAATGTTCTTTCTCGCAATTCAAGATTCTCTTTTACATTGTCGCAAGCAGAGCAAGTCTTTGACGAGGGCAACCCCTGTTTGATTTGAATAACATGCTTGCCTGTCTTTTTTGCGACATACTTGAGAATAGTCAAAAAGTCTGAGAATCCCAGATCACTAATTTTTCTTCCCCACAATTGTTTCATGGCTTTGATGTTGAGTTTTTCAAAGCACATGACGTCATATTCTTTGCACAGTTGATAGGCAAGTTGCCAGTGATAGTCTCTGCGTTGATTAGCCACGCGCCTGTGTACTCTGGCAAGGTTTATTCTTGCCCTATGACGGTTGTTGCTACCCTTCTTCTTGCGAGAAAGATTGCGATTGGCCTTTTTGACCCTTCTTGAATTACGATTGAAGAACAATGGCGATTGTATCTTTGTGCCGTCACTTGCAGTCAAGTATGTTTTCAAGCCAAAGTCAAAGCCTGCGGTTTTACCCGTCTTGACAATGAATGACTTGAACGCTTCAGCTTTTGCAACAACACATAGCCACAAGTCGCCTGCGCTATCGCGCTTAATGGTGACTGTTTTGACACTCTCTATGTCAAAGTCTCTACTTTTATGATACCTGAATACACGCTTACCTATACGCATCTTGTTACCGTCCAGAAACTTGTATCCAGCTTGCTTAAGCGTATAGGACTTGTATTTAAATTTACTGCGAAATTTAGGCGGTCTCTTGTTGTCCTTATCAAAGAACTTCTGGTATCCAAAGTCTATGCGCTCGATCACATTCTGCAATGCCTGACTCGGCAATAGACACCAGGCAGAATATCGCACGGTCTTTTTCAGCCTTGTCAAGTGCTTTATCAGTGTGTACTTGCTTGGATACTTCTTAAAACGCCGATAGTATCGCTTGTGCAAGGCGATGAAATGATTATACACACCCGCAAAGGTGTCAATCTCGCGATGGAGATACTTATTACGATCACATCGGCTATACAGCTTATATTTGTAGGTCACATACATTGGCAACCACTCAGTAAAGAAAGCCCCAGCAGTTGTCACATAGATGCATAAAGCTCTCTGTCCGCTGAGGCTTGAGAAATAGCCTAAAAAAAGCATTATGCTTAATCTGTATGATACTATAAATATACACAAAAACAACATTTTATTCAAGTGATGCTATCGGATGAGTCTTTGTGATGCGCCGCCCATATCGCCTTGTGAGATATACCACCCTGTTAAAGCACCACCCCATAGAATCGGAATCCCTTACAAAACAACGCTCGCTAACTCGCGTCTGCTTCCCAACGCTAAAGCTGTCGGGGCTTACGGCCTGTTTGATAAATATCTCCTCTCTAAAATCTGACTCCCTGTCCCGCAATATACGCGATACGCTCCGCAGAACGCAACCTTCAAAAAGCGCGAATGGACGAATCAACGAATCAACGAATCAACGAATCGGCGGAATGGGGTATGAAGGCGAGTAATTACTGACGTTGTGCTTCGCGTGAGAACATGACTGCGCCAGCAGTTCATCAACGAATATCTATTTGGCTTGCACCTGCATGTCAAAGGCTATATTTTGCCATCAACTAAACCCCATCATCCACCTGCTATTCTTTTAAGGAGAACCCGGACATGGACCGCGAATCTATGACCAATGAAGAGAATTACTTCTTTGACACCGAAGGCTATATCATCGTCCCCGGTGCCCTCACCTCGAAAGAAGTCGATACCCTCAACAACACCCTTGACGAAGCCGGACCCACCGACAATCTCCTGACACTATCCGCCCCCCTGCGGGACCCCTTCCGCGACCTTCTTGTCCATCCCGTCCTGGTCTGGTACCTCAACCAGATCTGTGGCCACGGCTTTCGTCTGGACAGAGCACCTCGCCTGATCGGAGAAGCCGCTGGCGACGATCCCAACGCCCCGCTACAGGGCAACAACGAACCCAGAGACACGGCTCGGGCCTACTACTTTCAGAACAACTACCGCGTCTGCCACGGCGTACGCGTCATCTGGGCACTCTGCGATGTCAACGCGGACGACGGCGGCGTGGTCCTGGTTCCAGCCAGCCACAAAAGCAATGTAGAAGCACCCGAAGACCTCCTCACAGGCGCAGACGACATGGACCTGGTCGAACAACCCGTACTCAAAGCCAGCGACCTGCTCATCATTGGCGGAACCACCCTTCAGGGCCTCCGCCCCTGGAAAGGGCGCAATCCACAGCGCCTCATCGCCTGCGAATATGCCAACCGCGCTGTCCTGCAATCCAACGGGCCAGGAGCAAAAATAGAACCCAGACCGGAATGGATGGCCAATCTGCCGCCCGAACATGTGGCCGTCCTCTCCAACCCCGGATACAAAGACACCACCGACCCGCCGCCAACCCTCAATACCGATGGCAAAAAGACCTGGCTGGAAAAATCGCCGGACATTATACACCCCTCGTTTTACAAACCCGACCCCGACGCTGGCATTGATCACAAAGAACTCTACTTCTGGGATCTCACCGGCTACCTCATCGTGCGCAATGTCATGGACGAAGAATGGCTGGCACGGGCCAACGAAGCCATCGACAAATTCTCCGATCGCATTGTCGTGGGCGAAGAACTCGCCCGAGGATCCAAAAGCCTCCGGGGCACCGGACGCCCCACGCTCAGCGGCCTTCTCCACCTGCCCGAACCCTATTGCGAACCCTTCCGCAAAATGCTCATCCACCCAGCCGTCATCGGCCGCCTCAACTGGATGATGGGCAGCGGATACCGGTGCAACGGGGCCACCGCCTTCTGTTCGGTCAAAGGCTCTACCGGGCACTCCCTCCACGGCGGCAATGAACCCCTCATACCCTCCCGAAGCTATGTCTTCCAGAACGGCCGCAGCCATGCCGAATTTGTCCGCGCTGTCTGGCAATTGCACGACACAACCCCTGGCGGCGGTGGATTCGTCTGCGTCCCGGGAAGCCACAAAGCCTATTATCGCATGCCCGAAGGCATCCGCACCAGCGACGACGACATGGGCGCCATCCGCCAACCGGTCCCAAAAGCCGGCGACATCCTCTTCTTTATGGACACTGTCCTCACCCACGGAGCCTGGGCCTGGAAATCCGACATCAGCCGCCGGTCCATCTTCTTCAGTTACTATTCCCGCCACCACTCCTACCGCGGCGGCGTCATCGAACCCGAAGACCGCTGGGGAGAAGATATAGTCGAAGGCATGACCGAAGCCCAATTTGCCGTCATGCGCGGTTCCACCCGCGATGCCCGGAGCAGAAACACGCCGCGCCTCGTTGTAGAAAACGGCCAGCTAAGTGTCTCCTACGACGCCAGGGGAGACCGTTATGAATACCCGGTGCGAAAACCGGGCGATAGTCGAAAATAAAACACGCGATACACCAGAATGGGGCCGTGTCTTGTGGAGACATGTTAATTGCCTGGATACCGCGCAGGAGGGAGAAGGAGAGAGTAGAATGCCAGTACTAAAAAGCATTAAGATCAGCGGTTTTCGATCCATCAAAGAAATGTCATTGGAGCTTCGACCCCTCAATATTTTGATTGGTGCTAATGGGGCGGGCAAAAGCAATCTCATTGCTTTTTTTAAATTCGTGAATGAATTGATGGGCGGACGGCTCCAGCAACATATTGGAGCAACGGGACGGGCTACAGGCAATTTGCACTTCGGCCCTAATATAACCCCTCAATTGGAAGCGAAAATGGTATTTGAGGTAGAGAACGGAACGGATACCTACTACATGAGACTATTCCACGCTGCTGGTGATTCTCTAATTTTTGCCGAAGAAACACTCGCCTATCATCAAAAAGGCTATCCGAGACCAAGGGCCGTGTCACTGGGAGCTGGTCATCGAGAAACGCGGATTGGAGACGCGGCAGAAGAAGGCGAACCAGCGGCGAAGATACTCAGACATTTGCTGCTGAATCATTGTCGCGTCTATCACTTCCACGATACATCGCCGACTTCGAGAGTCCGACAATATTGTTATATCAGCGACAATCGCTGGCTCATGCCCGACGCAGCGAATCTGGCGGCGGTATTGTATGCACTCAAGTCCCATAAGGAAAAGGTATATCGCCGGATTGTGGCGACAATTCGGCAAGTGGCACCATTTTTCGAAGACTTTGATCTCGAGCCAACCGATTCCAGAGACATCATTCTCAACTGGCGCCATCGCAAATCCGACCTCATTTTCGGTCCTCATCAACTCTCGGACGGTACGCTACGGGCAATCTGTCTGATTGCGCTACTGCTACAGCCGAAAGAAAATCTTCCATACCTGATTGTGGTGGATGAACCAGAACTCGGGCTACATCCGTATGCGCTCGATGTAATTGCGTCGCTATTTCAAGCAGCAAGTGGCCAGACACAGGTCCTCGTCAGTACGCAGTCCAGCGCGTTTCTCAACGCTTTTGAACCAGAAGACATTGTGGTTGTCGAACGCAATGATGAGGCTACAGAATTTATCAGGCCAGATGCCGAAAAACTCGACGCATGGCTGGAAGACTATTCGCTTGGAGAGATCTGGGAGAAAAACGTCATCGGCGGAGGACTGCCGATCCAAATGTCCCCACTTTAATGCGTGGCTTGAACGACTTGAGAAACTCGGATCACTTGACAGGTGAGCCGTCAGGAGATAAAAAAAAATGAGTAACGTAAGTGACTTGCACAAAAAATGGAGCCATGACCCAGAATACCGGGCAGCCTATGAAAAACTCGGCCCGGAATTTGACCTGGCCCGCACTGGTGCCAAGCTCACGCAAGCACAACTTGCCGAGCGCCTGAAGACAACGCAATCGGTCATTGCGCAGAATACCCCATAAGCTCTTGAATCTTCTGCCGAAAGTAGCGGAAACTGGGCGATTTGTTGTTCTTTACATCCATATTTGGGGCGATGCGCGCTGCCCATATCGACTTTTCCCTGCCGATTGCTCTCCATCCCTTGCTTTCCAGTCCCGTTGCACCACCTTGAAATATTGCATCCGCCAGAAGTTCCCAGGTGCCGCAAATGGCATCATTTGTATAACTATTCAGAACATTGTCCCGGGCATTCGAGTAAGCGGTCTTAATCGCGGGAATATCACCGAGCAACCAAGCTTCACCTTCTTCTATGGCAATACAAAACCGGGTTTCTGGCTTGGGATTGCACGCATTCAGAACTCTGAAAAGTTCCTGACGAAATACTTTTAGGCATTTGTCATCCAGGTCGCAAACCACAATCACTGCTGCTGGATAATTCTCGGGGTAGCTGGCAAATGTCCTTCCATATCCTCTGAGCAACCTGATAAGTTGGTCAAGCAAAATGCGCTTACTCGCATCGGTACTACTCTTGAGATTTTTGGGAATGTGTCCGACGCCCCGGTATTCAATAACCCTGAATGTATGCTGATTACCGATGATCTTTCGAATCAAAATATCGAGTGCGTGCTTACCGGATTGATCTTCGACGAGTACTTCAAAGTGCATCCAATCACCTCTCGTCGAAATAATCGCTGTACCAGAGGCCTCCTAATGGCAAACCCTCTGCGACCATATTATTCACGATTGGATCATCACTTGCCCGGCGAATCGTCGAAAAACCATCGTCACCCTTTTCCAAAATCCAGACCTCATCCGGCTCGAGCGCATTGACAAAGTATGGCTGGTGTGTAGTGATAAAAACCTGCGAGCCACCGGGAGTATCGGCATGCTCTCGAAACTCATTGGCCAGGGTCTCCAAGAGCTTGTGATACAGGCCATTCTCCGGCTCTTCAATACAGAGAAATGGAGGCGGACTCGGATC
>JAPOXY010000029.1 GCA_026706845.1 Gemmatimonadota bacterium | reverse complement strand
CATATCCGGCGTGATGCGCCCCGAATTCAAGCTGCGCATGGGATTGGTGTAGGGTCCAGCGCATCAAACCAGTATTCGTCAAGCAAGGGGCCGATTTCGGTTTCGACTACTTGTTTGAACCATTCAGGGGAATCATCAATCTCCCCAGCGGAAGGCGTTACATAACTGTGTCCCACCCTGAATTGAGCGCCGAGGTTAGAGTCCCCAGCTATCTGTTCGTTCAGCGCATTCATTTTTTCTTCTACTTGTGACAGAAAATCCTCGTCTATTTTGCATTGATCATGTACCCAGTTCCGCCAGACACTGCCAAATATGGGTTCAAGGTCAACGAAGGCGAATCGCCGGCGAAGGGCAAAATCGACCATAGCGATTGAGCGATCAGCGACGTTCATTGTGCCGATGACATATAGATTTTCGGGAATGTAAACCCGTTCGCCTTCGCGTCTTCGGTAAGATAGTTCCAATGCCTCGTCCTTATTGCGCTTGTCCGATTCCAGTAGCGTAAGCATCTCACCAAAAATTTGTGCAGGGTTACCGCGATTGATTTCCTCAATGATGATCGCATATCTCGACTCTGGATCTGGATCATCTTTTGCTGTGTTTATCATCTGGAGAAAGGGACCGTCAATCAGACCCAGCTTGCCATCGCCTGATGGTCGCCATCCCCTGACAAAATCTTCGTAAGAAAGATTGGGGTGAAACTGCACAGGGCGTATCTTGTCTTCGTCGCGTTCACCTATCACGGCGAAGGCGAGCTTTTTTGCCAGCCAGGTCTTGCCCGTGCCCGGCGGTCCTTGCAAAATCAGATTCTTTTTGTCGCGGAGGCGTTGAAGGATTGTCTTCAATTTTTCCCGTTCAAGAAAACAGCCTTCTGCCAGGATGTTAGCTATAGAATAGGAGGCAAAAAGAGGTGCTGTTTCCTTCACTTGCGGTGGAGGCGGTGGTGGAGGCTGACTGGATTGCCAAATATCCTTGAACTGCGAACTGTAGAAGTCGACTCTCGTGTCGGGGTATTCGTCCTGAAGGCGTTCCCGAATTTTCAATAATGCTTGATCAAGAGCGACGTTATCCCCGTCGTTAGTGAGCAGATTCTCGTTCCATTTTTTTGAGAAAGCGTTGACTATTTTTTCTTTATGGCTTTGACTCATAATTGCTTCAAACGCATCCGGAAACAGAAGGTACAGAAAAGCATGCTGGAACTGAGGCCTTGGCGGTGAGTAATCCTGAGTGCCGAGCCATTCGGCAAAGTCCCAGGGATCGGTCAAGAGCGATTCTCGATCCTCTGAGGAATGGGAAAACCAGCTAATCATCGTGGTGATGAAGAAGCAGCATTCACGCCACCGACGACTATTATAAGCTTGGCCTGGATTTGTAACCCCTTTTGCTAAGACTTCGCCCAATGCCCAATGATTATCCGGAAGTACCGACCCCGACCATTCCCAGACTTGCCTGATCTGATCGCGTTTTGTCTCTGGTTTAAGCACGCCGCGATAGACGATTAAAAAAAGTACCCATGTCATCTCTGCCCATAGACGTTTCACCTCTGGGGGAGCAGGTGTCAGTTGTTGCGCCAGTTTCTCGTAGAAACTACGCGATCCCTCATCAGGATTATCGACAAAGTGGATGCGGAGTTGGTCAAAATTTTCTCGGGTCCAGAGTGATTCTTCCGAGAATAGCGATCCACCATCCAAAAGGCATTGCTGTTTCCATTTTTCGGCAGCGTCGAGAATGTTAATGTCTGCGGCACTTTTCGATCTGCTCATAGATATATCCTTTGTTGAATTTCACGTACTTTTGTCAAAAATTTTGAGTGTTTGATTCCCGGATAATATACTATATATTGGTTTTGTGTCACTTGAAGATATTGTTTTGTCAAAGAAGAATTGCGATATGGACGCGCCTACAATTGACCTGACATTTGCTACCGAACTGTTGCGTTTGCCATATTCGCAAGTTTGGAGTGATTATGATGAAGGTGCAGATGTCTTGTATCTCAGCTTTGAAAAACCCCAGTGCGCCAATAACAGTGTGATGGAAGATGATGGAAATATTTACCACTACCGGGATGACCGTCTTGTGGGTATTACGCTGCCCAATGCGCGAATGCGCTTTTGTTCAGATCGCTAAAATTCCTCTTTTAATAGGAGAACAAGCATGAAACTTTCATGGATGACTTATGGTGTTTTGAAGGCGCTTTCCCGACGGGATTTGTTGCAGATGTTGAAGGATCACGGGTTTGAAGGGGTGGAGTTTCGGACGGATGCGGGACACGGTCACGGGGTGGAGGCGTCGATTGATGAAGCAGAGCGAGAGCAGGTGGTGGCAGATTGCGCGGCGATGGGGATTGATATTATGAGTGTTGCTACGGGCAATCGGTATCACGATACGGATCCGGACGATCTTCGAGATCATATTGAGCAGACGATGGTTCGGATGGATCTGGCATCGGATCTGGGCGCGCCTCGCGTACGCGTGTTTGGGAATAATTTTCCAGCAGAGGTGCCCAGGGAACAGACGATTGCTCAGGTGGCAGAGGCGCTGAAGCCGCTGTGTGATTACGGTGCTGACAAGGGGGTGAAGCCGTGCCTGGAGTTGCACGGGGAGTTCGATTGGCAGGCGTGCAGGGCAGTGGCCGAGCAGGTGGATCACGAGAATTTTGGGTTGGTCTGGAATTCGGTGCCGCAAGATGTGGTTGATGGGTCTGTGAAACAGGCGCTGGATACGGTTTGGCCCTGGTTGGATCATGTGCATATGCACGATCTGGCAGGACAGGGCTACCCGTATCGCGAGTTGTTCCGGCTGCTGCACGAGAAGGGATATGAGGGGTACATGTCGGCAGAGACAGAGCGACGTCCCGATAAAGGGGTAGGCGATCTGTGGATGTTTGTGGCATATTATTCCGATTTGTTCAGGGCGTATCGCGATCTCGCACGGGCTTGAGAGAGGTTATAAGCACAAACGCCATCAGCTATTTGCTGGTGGCGTTTTTTGTTGGGATTTTGTATTGCGAGTTATTTAGCCAATACTTCGCGCAGGCGTGAGGTGACGATTTCCTGGTCGTCTCCGATGAAGTTGGTTACGGCAACGCGAAAGGTGTTTGCACTGCCGCGTGTCCATACGGCTGGGTTGCCCTGTCGCAGTTCTTCGATTATTTGCACTGCGGTTTTGCCCAGTGCGGTTTCATCGACTGTGATGTGTACGCCATCGCTCAGGCCTCGTGAGTCGGCCGAGAATTTGGCTGTGATGTGGGGGATGTCTTTCAGGTTTGAGAGTAGTGCTTCGGCTTTGCGTTTGTATTCGGATAGGCGCGCTTCGTGGTCCATGCTGAACCATTCGCGCAGGGCAACGACGACGGCGATTACTTCTTGTCGATCTATTTTTAGCGGGCGGCCTATGGTGTCGTAGGGGGAGGTTTCATAACCGATGAAGGAATGGAGAAAGGCGGCGTCAATCAGGTCTTTGCGTCCGCACAAGATGCCCGTGGAGTGACACGAGCCAATGTATTTGGCGCCGTAGCCGATCAGATCTGCGCCCATGTCGGGATATTTTAGCATGGTTTCGAGGGGATAGACCTGGCTCGCTGCATCGACGATGACGGGGATTCCGTTGGCGTGGGCGATGCGGACTACGTCTTCGGGGGATAGGACGCCTGCCTGGCCTCCGGGTGCGAAATAGTGGATGGCTGCGGTCTGGTCTGATATGGCGGCTTCGAGTTGGGCTTCGGTTGTTCCGTTTTCATCGCCGACTTCTATGAGTTTGGCGCCGAAAACAGTGAGTACCGGGTCGTAGTGGTAACGCTGTTTTTTTTGTATCAAAATGTGGTGTTTCATGCCCGTTGTATCGGGTAGTTGTTCCATTTTTTCGGGGTCGCTGCCCGACATGCAGGCGGCTGAGCTGAGAGCTAATGCTGCCGCACATCCGGGTGTGACCATTGCCCCTTCTGCGCCGAGGGTGTCGGCGATGAGTACACCGGTTTTTTTGAGTAGTTCTTCCATGTCCGCAAAGTAGCGATTCGCTGTGTCCATTGCGGCTTGCACTTCTGTGCCCACACGCGACCCGCCGATGACTGTTTGATATCCCGATGCGTTGATTACAGGAACAACGCCCAGGTCTTCGTAGATTTGACGCGCTTTGTCGATGCCCATGATTTCTCCTAAAAGTATGCTTTCACAATGAAGATGCCCGCGGAATGAAAAGCGGTTTGCAATCACGCTCTTTTCCCGCTGCCAATCTCCGCTACCGCATCAACCTCGACGAGCAGATCGGGGCTTACCAGTGTTGGTGTTGCGACTGTGGCACTGGCAGGGATATTATTCGGAAACGCCTCTGCACGCGCCACAGCATAGTCCGCGTACCGACTCATGTCGGTGATGAACGCCGTAATTTTTACCACGTCGTCCATTGTCGCACCCGCTTCGGCGAGAACCGCTCGGATATTCTCGAACACTTGACTTGCCTGTGCGCCCATATTGTCCCGGCCAACCACGTTGCCCCGTGGGTCAAAAGCGACCTGTCCCGAGACATATACTCTGTTTCCAACCTGCACGCCCTGGGCAATCCGGAATTTGCTTGCCCACGGCCATGGCGGATTTAATTCGATTCGTTCTGGCATCTTCTACCTTTTTATTGTTGTCGCGCTATTTTATCAATTTCTAATCCTATAGTCAACAGAAACTCCACGCATCACTTCGGCCTCTCCTGGATATTTTTAGCTGAGACGGCATAAGCCGAATCTTTCCAGACATCTTTTGCCACGCGGAGGATGTTGCCGCCGATGATTTTTGCGATGTCGTCGTCGCTGTAGCCCCGTTGGACAAGGCCGACGGTGAAGAGGGGCCAGTTGGTCCAGGTGAGGCTTTGTTCCTGGTGGGGTTGTCGCCATTCGGGAGAATGGAGCGGGTCTCCGGGCGGCCAGAGTGCCTCCCAGCGGTTGCGCTGTTTGGGACGGGGGTTGAGTTTGCGGTTGGCTTCGGCGCTGTATTTTGAGGGATAGCCTCGATCCGTGCCGATGGTGACGGCGTCGGTGCCAAAGGTTTTGGCGATGTAGTCGATGTGGTCGAGGAATGCACTGATGTCGCCGCTGCCGCCGAGGAATGCGGGTACATTGGTGATGCCCATGGTGCCCCCGGTGTCGAGTACTGCGCGGATGATGTTGTCGGGTTTGCTTCGGATGTGTTCATTGACTGTGCAGGCGACGGAGTGGCTGACGACGACGGGTTGTGCGGATGCTTTTGCTGTGTCGAGACAGGTTTGCCAGCCAGTGTGGGAGAGGTCTATGATGATGCCGAGGCGGTTCATTTCGGCGACTGTGGCGTGTCCAAAGTCGCTCAAGCCCGCGTCGTTGGGTTCGCCGCAGCCGTCTCCAATGGGGTTGCGGCGGTTGTACGTGAGGTGCATCATGCGCGCGCCGAGTTGTGCAAAGACGCGGATGTAGCGCAGTTCTTCGTCCGGATTGGCCTGGTCGCCGGCAAGTGGGATGCCGTTGCAGGTGAGGTAGGTGCAGCGTTTGCCCGCTTTGTGGGCTGCTGCGATGTCGTCGGGTGTGGTGACGCGCCGGAGGAAGTCGGGCATGGCGTCGGTGTTATATGTGTGTCGGGCAAGACGTTTGATGATGCGCAGGGGGTCGTTGCATTCTTCTCCTGCGTTTTGAAAGGTGCAGGTGACGCCAGAGGTCTGCCAGATTTCCCGGTATTCTCGTCGGAGTTCGGGTGTGAGTGCCCAGCGGGTCATGCCCATGTCTTCGGTGAGGTCTTGCAGTTCGCGGTCAGACGCGCCTGCTGCTATGGCAGCGTTGACGGGGTCGGGATCGACGGGTGAGCGCAGGCCCAGGCCGTAGGATTCGATGACGAGGGCGTGTTCGTGCAGTTCCAGGCCGTGTTCTATGTCGCGCTGTGACGGTTTGAGGATGTTGAGCGCTACGTCGCGGGCGTGTTGCATTTGGTCGTTCATGGTTGTTTTCCTGTTTTATGTTAAGTAGTAAGCAAATCAGGCGTTATAGAGCTGTCATCGCGGTATGTTTTTGAGCCGCGATCCAGAAGGTTTTTTACAAAAAATTGATCAGGTCCTCGTTTTTTGCAAGGTCATTTTTTACTGTCAAGGTCGCTTCGGGATGAAGGGCGTAGGCCGCTTCTGCCCATGAGGTGTCGAAGATATCGCCCGTGTTGTGTAAGAGCAAGTTATTTGGGGCGATGAGGGCGGCGGCGTTGGGCAAGCCTCCCGCTTTGAGTATGCCGGGGATGGGCAGACGGTTGAGGTAGTCGTTCTCAGTTTGAGTGTTGAATGCGTTGATGTCGGATGCGATTTGCAGGTCGGTGCGTTCTGTGACTGCACCTGCGATGGTGGTCCAGAGTCCGGCATTGCCAAATCCGACGATGTTTGCCGGGCCATCGGGGATGTGGCGCAGTGCGAGTGTGATGTCGTATATGCGCTCGGCGTCGTCGGTGCGGTTAAAGGTGTTGAAGAAGTTTCCGCCTCCGCGCGGTTCTTCGGGGTTTTCTTCGCCGATGTTTTGGCCCGTGCCAAAGGGGTCTATGGCATAGACAGTGTGATTTTTGTCGAGTAGGGCCTGGATGATGGGTGAGTACAGGGCGTCCATGCCGTGCGGGTGAATTAAGAGGGTGGATGTGTCGGACGGGGTTTCGGGTGTGAAGGTGCGGATGGGGACGCGCACATTACGGCGGTTGCCAATCAGGGTCCCGTCTTTTTGAGCGTTGTATTCATAAGTGACGGTGCTGTGGTCGTAGCCTACGGTGATACGCAGTGCTTCACCCAGGGTGCGTCGATTTGCGGCGAGGGCGTCGGGGGTGTTTGGGCGATAGGTTTCCAGTGCTGTTTTGGATGCGGCGATGCACTGGCGGATGAGGTCTGCGTGTTGGGTGATTGCGCCGTCGGGCAGGCCATTGAAAAAGGCGAGCATGTCTTTGTGTTCTTCGACTTCAAAAGGGGGTTCGATAAAGTTTTCGCCATAGGGCAGGTCGAGCCAGCGGGCAAACCAGCGGTACACGGCTTCGCGCATTTCGAGGTTGTAGCCGTGGGGTGCGTCTATCTGGATTTGAGAGATGCGGTCGTCGGCGTCGTAGAGATCGTATATGCGTTTGATGGCGGGGTATTCGACGTCGGGGGTGTGTTGCGTCCAGTCCTGTGAGGAACTGACGAGGATGAGGGGTTTAGGCGCGAAGGTGGCGCCGATATCGACGTTGTTGGTGTCAATGCGCAACAGGGGGGCGTTTTCACAGACACAGCCGCCTTGCATGTAGGCGGAGACCATGCAGACGGGTGCGGCGACGTGCAGACGGTCGTCAACGGTATAGAGGTTATAGGTTTGGGTGCCTCCGCCCGATTCGCCCGTGCAGCCCAGGCGGTTGGTATCGACTTCGGGGAGTTCGCAGAGGAAGTCGAGTGCGCGGATGCTGTTCCAGAGTTGAAAGCCCAGGATGCCGATGTTCCAGAGCATGCGGTCATCTTGTTTGTGGGGCCAGGGTGCGCGGTGTACAACACTGTAGGTTTCTTCCTGATATGCGCCGGAGAGGTGTCGGGCACTGTCGTTGTAATCGACCATGTCCCACATGAAGGCCGTGCAGCCCATTCGGGCAAAGGTGATGCCCCGGCCCGGATAGGATGTGTCCCCGTGTTGTATGCGGCCCAGTTGTGCATGCCCATGTGGGCTTAAGATGCCGGGGTGGCTTTTGGGTTGTGGATTGAGGGGGCGAAAGAGGCTGCCGCCTACGTAGAAGTGGGGCAAGCTCTGAAAGTAGGCTTTTTCGATGGTGTACCCATCTCTTTCAATGCGGTCGTAGATGTGGATGTCGAGCGGGGTTTTTTCGGGCATTGGCCAGAGTCCAGCGGCAAAGAGGATTTGCTTTTTGAGTCTCGCCTTTTCTCGTTCCCAGGTTTCGCGGTCGGGATATGTTGCGGGCGTGAATTCGGTGTTGGTGTGCGGGAGGTTTTGCCATCGGGGGTCCATGGGGGATTACTCCTCTTCTATCGCCGCGGGGGCACCGAAATATTTTTTCAGGCGTTTTGCGTCGAATTTTTCCCGGCGGTCATAGGTGTAGATGCCGTTTTGTTCTTGTTCGATGTCGGTGAGTTGTGTGTAGCAATACCCCGCGATGTTGGGGTGGTTGAGGAGTATGGCTGTGAGTTTTTCGATGCGGTGATACACTTCTTCGATGTCGGTGGGGCGCTTGCCATAGCCCCAGCTGCTTTTGCGGTCTGCGTCCTGTTCTGTTTCGACGGCATTGGGGTCCCACCATGTGCCGCCGTATTCATCGACGACATAGGGTTGGCCCTGATAGGGCACATTCAGTTCGGGAAAGCGGATGGGTGTGTTTTTCCAGTCGTCAGGGGATACGGGTGCATAAGTTGTCTGGAATTTGACGGGGTCCTGTTCGTAGTCGTGTACGGTGTAGATGTCTGTGCAGACGTGTACGTAGCCGCTGGTGTCGTGGCAGGGGCGTGAGGGATCGAGTGCCCTGGTGAGGTCGTAGGTTTCCTGTACGGCCCGGCGATGCGCTTCAAAGTGGTTGGTCGCGCCTCTCCGGGTTTCGTTGTATGGGGTCCAGGCGAGGATGGAGGGGTGGTTGAGGTCGCGCTGGACTATTTCTCGCCATTCGCGCTGCTGGTTGTGAATGGATTGGGGTGAGCCGAAGTTCATGCCCCAGTCGCAGTATTCGCCCCAGGTGAGATAGCCGAGTTTGTCGGCCCAGTAGTGAAAGCGTTCTTCGAATACTTTCTGGTGGAGACGCGCGCCATTGAAGCCGACGGCGAGCGATTTTTCGATGTCGCCTTTGAGCATTTCGTCGGATGGGGCTGTCCATATTCCGTCGGGATAGAATCCCTGGTCCAGTACAAGGCGCAGGAAGATGGGGGTGTTGTTGAGGTAGAATTTGTGCCCTTCGATGTGAAATTTTCGCAGTCCAGCATAGCTGTTGACTGTGTCGATGGTGGTGTCGCCGTCGCGGAGTTCAAAGCGGAGGTCGTAGAGATGGGGGTTGGCTGGCGACCAGGGTTGCGGGTTTTTGATGCGCAAGGACATGGCAGTGCCACTCGTGGCGGGCATGGTGGAGACAGCGACTTCTTCTTTGCCGTTGAGGAGGACGGCGCGGAAGGTGTGTCCGCGATGCGCGTTTTTGAATGTGGGGGTGAGTACAAAGCGGCTGCTGTCGAGGTCGGGTACGATGCGTACCGTTTCGATGCGCGATTCGGGTACGGCTTCGAGCCAGACGGTTTGCCATATTCCCGTGATGCGGGTGTAGTGGCAGCCGCGGGAATAGAGGTCGGGGCATTGTTTGCCCGATGGCTGGTCGCCAGAGCGCGTGTCGTCATTGGCGCAGACGACGAGGTGGTTCGCGTCGGAGGTGAGTGCGTCCGTGATGTCATAAGTGAAGGATGAACTGCCGCCGTAATGCTGTCCGATGAGCCGACCGTTGACCCAGGCTTTGCAGTGGTAATCGACTGCGCCGAAGTGCAGGAGTACGCGCTTGTCCGTCCATTCGTCGGGGATGTCGAAGGTTCTGTGATACCAGACCGAGGGCATGAAGTCCGTGTGTTGTATGCCCGAGAGGCTGGATTCCGGACAGAAGGGGACCGTGATGGCGCGGTCTAAATCAGCGGGATTTTGGGGCCAGCCTTTGGCTTCGCCGGATTGCCCAGAGTCAATGGCGAAGTTCCAGATGCCGTTGAGGTTTAGCCAGGTGCTGCGCTGAAATTGCGGACGGGGGTGTTCGGGGCGCGGTTGTGTTTCGGACATGCAATGCTCCTTATTAAAACCCGGCTTCTCTCGGGGGCAGGGGATCAACGGTCCAGGCCATGCGGTCGGCAAGGCGGGTCATGAGGTCGAGGCGCACGGTGGTGTAGTTGGGGTTGTTCCACTGGTTGTGCGTTTCAGTGAGATCGGTTTCGAGGTCGTAGAGTTCGCCTCCGCCAGTGCCGTGTGCGGCGACGAGTTTGTAGCGGTCGGTGCGGACCATGGTGGCATGGGCTGGCGGATTTTTGTGGCCCTGCATGGCGTTGTAATATTCGCAGTAGATGTCGTCGCGGTGCTGGTCGATAGGCGCGTCACCTTTCAGGATGGGTTGGAGGGTGCGGCCCTGCATGGCGGGATGGCGGTCGAGGCCGACCCATTCGAGGATGGTGGGCGCGAGGTCAACGAGTTCGACGAGTGCAGATGATCGCGAGCCGTCGTTGCGAAGGCCCGGTCCTGAGATGAGGAGGGGGACGCGCACAGCGGGTTCGTAGAAGAAGGGGCCTTTGAGGTAGATGCCGTGGTCGCCGAGCATTTCGCCGTGGTCAGAGGTGAAGATGATGTATGTGTTGTCGCGTTGACCGGTTTCTTCGAGGCAGTCGAGCAGGTGGCCGATCTGCCGGTCGATGACATCGACCAGGGCCCAATACGCCGCGGTGACCCAGCGGTGATCGGTGTCGGTCATTTGGTCGTACGCATACATGCCTTTGCCGCCGTAGGAGCCGCCGTGATCGATGCGTTGCCAGACGGGTTTGTCGTCGAGTTCGCCTTCGACGTAGTTGGGCAGGGGTATGTCGTCGAGCAGGTCGCGGTAGCGCTCGAGGTCTTCGCGCGGGGGATCAAAGGCGTGATGCGGGTCAAAGGGGTTGAGGGAGAAGGTCCAGGGCATACCTTCTTCAGCACATCTGCGGATGAAGGTGATGGCGCGCTGGATGCAGTAGGTGGTCTGGCTGTGTTCTTCAGAGGGGAGTGTCTGTACGTATCGGGAGTCGGGGAAGGGTTGGACATCGCGTTTTAGACCTTTGTCGTGCAACCACTGGTGATAGTCATTGGTGGGCCATCTGGGGGCGGGGTCGTGCGACCAGAAGAACTGGTCATAGCCGTCGTCTATACGGCGTTCTGTGCCGTGGCACGTGCTGGGGTTGCAGACCGAGATGTGGAGTTTGCCGGATAGGCCACATACGTATCCGGCGTCGTGGAGTAGTTTGGTGACGGGGATTTCGTCGCCGGGTATGGATTGGCCGTTTTGTCGGCAGCGCGTGGTGCGCGGATAGCGTCCGGTGAGAAAGCTGGATCGGCTGGGCGTGCAGACGGGACTTTGCGAGAAGGCGGTTTCGAAGAGGACACTTTGTTCGGCGAGGCGGTCCAGGTTAGGGGTGTGTACATAGGGGTTGCCATAACAGCCGAGGGTGTCAAAGCGCTGCTGGTCTGTGCAGATCCAGAGGATGTTGGGTTTGTCGGACATGAAGACCTCAGGAGGAAAATTGCAGATTGTAAGTCAGTGGTCGATTCGGGGTTATTGTGAGATTGCCAGTCCAATGCCTTTTTCTCCGCCGCCGGCGTAGTAGAGGTATAATTTGTCGTTGTGAAATATGGGAAAGGGGTCGCGCACATTTCGTTTTTCCCATTCCCCTTGGGGTGTTAGGATTGTGCCGTGTTTGTGAACAAGGCGTACCGCCTGGCCGTTGATTTGTAATGTGGCAGCGAAGATGCTTTCACAGGTTGCATCGGTGTTGGAAAAACAAGAATAGGTTGCCAGGATGTGTGTGTCGTCGATGCGTGTACATCCAATATGGCGAATGCGCTGGTGTTCCCCATGTGTTTCTTCGGCGGTGAGGATGGCACCGGTTTCGTCGAGGGTCCAATTTAATCCGTCGGGTGAATAGGCCTGGCCGATGCTTGTGGGATGGGGGCGACCTTTCCGTTGTTCTTTGGGAAGTTTTTTGGTTTCACCATTGTAATCAGCTTCTTCGCGGCTCATGGTCATAAAGAAGCCGTGGCATCCGTTTTCTGTGGGCACGACGCGCAGATACATGTTGGTGGCCGCACGCCAGTGGTCGGGGGTGGTGATGGGGAGGAGGAGGGGGTCGGGGTGTATGTCAAAGTGGATGCCGTCGGTTGAGGTGGCGGCGCCTGAGTTTTGAATGCGGCGGTAATAGTGGGTGAGCATTCGGCGGTTTTGTTCTTTGAGCACTTCTGGCGGACAGCCGCCGTGGTAGTAGAGGATGAAGCGGTTGTTGTAATAAATGATTTCGGGCGAGCTGAGGTGGCCCGTGACGGCGGGGCAATTGTCGATGTGTAGGACGGCTTCTTTTTGCATTGTCCAGGGGCCTTCGAGCGTTGGTGCGGTTGCAAAGCCGATTTCTCTGCCGCCGTGTGAGGCGAGATACATGTAGTAGCGATCAATGGGGCTGTTGAGTTTGTCGCTCATGTCGATGACGCTGGGAAACATGATGGATCGCTTTTTTTTGTAGTCCCAGGTGATGTCATCAATGGTCAACAGTGGATTGGACGTGTGGCGCTGGAGTGTTTGGAGAAAATGAGGTTGTGTCATGGTATGGATGGGTGTATTATGGTGATCATGATTTTTGTGGCTTTTGAATAGACATGATGAAGGGAGTTTGTATGATGCGCAAGCCAAATATTATCTACCTTTTGGCAGATGACTGGGGATATGGAGATGTGAGTTGTTTAAATCCCGATTCGAAGATTCCAACGCCGCATACGGATCAACTCGCGTCGGAGGGGATGATTTTTACGGATGCACATAGCAATTCTGCGGTGTGTACGCCCACGCGGTACGGGGTGATGACGGGGCGTTATTGCTGGCGTTCGCGGTTGAAGCGCGGGGTTTTGAATGGGTATTCTGAGCCGTTGATTGAAGCTGGACGGATGACTGTGCCCTCGCTGTTGCGCGATGAGGGTTATACGACGGCTTGTGTGGGCAAGTGGCATTTGGGTTTGGGCTGGCAGGTACGAGATGGGGCGGAGAGGATGAATGGAGAGACGGTGGATTTTTCTGCGCCGTTGACGGATGGACCCCATACGGTGGGTTTTGATTATTCGTTTATTATTCCGGCGTCGCTGGATATGGCTCCGTATTGTTATATTGAGGATGGGGTGGTGGTGGAGCAGCCGGTTGAGGAGACTGCGGATTCGCCGAGGCCAGAATTTTGGCGCGGGGGTGCGTGTGCGCCGGGGTTTATGCATGATACGTGTTTGCTGGAGTTGACGATTCGCGCCGAGGGGTTTATCAATCAGCACGCGAAGGAGAATGGGGATAAGCCGTTCTTTTTGTATTTTCCCGCGCCTTCGCCGCATACGCCGCATTTTGCGCGGGGGCGGTTTGCAGGGCGAAGTCAGGCGGGGGAATACGGGGATTATGTGACGGAGCACGATTGGAGTGTTGGGCGGATTTTGGCGGCGGTGAAGCGCAATGGGTTGGCGGATGATACGCTGATTATTGTGACGAGTGATAATGGCTGTCACGAAGAGCCGATAGGGTTGAAGGAGAAGTACGATCATTTGGGGAATTATATTTATCGGGGGCAGAAGTCCGATGCATGGGATGGCGGACATCGCATTCCGTTTATCGTTTCGTGGCCCGGGGTGATTGAACCGGAGTCGCGTTGTGATAAGACGGTGTGTTTGACGGATTTGCTGGCGACTGTTGCCGGGATTTGCGATGTGGAGTTGCCAGGGGATGCGGGTGAGGATAGTTATGATATTTTGCCGTATATGCGAGGCGATCTGGAGGATACGATTCGGGAGGCGACGGTGCATCATTCGATTAGCGGGGCGTTTGCGATTCGCAAAGATCAGTGGAAGCTGGTGGCGTGTCGCGGGTCGGGGGGCTGGAGTTTGAGGGAGGCAGATGTGCCAGCGGATGCACCGCCGATGCAGCTTTACGATATGACTTCCGATCCGGAGGAGCAGAATAATTTATTTTGTGAAGAGTCGGAGGTGGCAGAGGAATTGCTGGAGATTTTGGATCGGTATCGGGAAGGAGATAGGAGTACGTGAAAGGAGGCGTTATGGATCAGGAAAAGTATGTTTTGCGGTTGAAGGTGCTCGAGATTTTGCGCCGCTATAGCAAGGTGCAACAGTATTTTCACATTATGCGGGAATGGAAAAAACGCTGGATTTCTCCGAATTGAATGGTTTCTCGCGGCGTCCGACCAGTTAATCGGACGCCGTTTTTTATGTTATCGGAACACCGGCGCAGGAGGCGATGGCGCGGGTGTTTGCGGCGGCTTCTGGTATGAGGTCGGGTTTGAGGTGTTCGATGAGGCCGTAGTTGTTGGGCTGGTGGTTCTGGAAATGCCGGAAGCAGTGGGCGAGGTCGAGTTCGCCGTTGCCGGGTACGGTTTCGTCGAGGTGGATGACAAGTCCTTTGCCGATGGCGATGTCTTTGATGTGCATGACCGGGGAATAAGCGCCCATTTGGGAAAAGATGTGGTCCAGACGGTCAGTGCTGGCATAGACCTGGCTTAAGGTTTCAAAGTGGTTGACGTAGTCCATGACCAGGCGCAGGTTGGGCGATCCGACGCTTTCGACCATTTGGCGGCATGTTTCCGGGTTTTTGAGGATGGAGACGAGGTGGGTTTCCATGACGACTGTAACGCCGTGTTGTTCGAGGGTAGGGGTGATTTTTCGCAGGGTTTCGATGAGGCGTTCCCGTGCTTCTGGCGTGTGGTTTTGGCGATGGGGTGTCCAGCTTCCAGCGGGGTTGCGGCTGCCGGGACGCAGGAGATAGGTTTGTGCAGATAGGCCCGCGGCGATTTCTGCACCTTTTTTGATTTTGTGGATGATTGCGGTTCGGATCTCTGGATCGGGATCAAAGAGGCACTCGGGGTATGTGATGGAGAATTGTGCGAGGTCGAGGTTGTGTTCGGCAAAAAGTGTGCGACACCGATCCGTGTCGGCGGTTGTGATTTCTTCGCATAGTTCTGCGGGGAAGTGAAAGGCTCCGCCGGTGAATCCGAGGTTTTGGATGGTCTGAAGATGTGGCGATTGCAGGGTGCGAAAATCCCGGGGCAAGAGGCCTACGACACCTAAGCGCATGGTCTGGTCTCCTATCGCGTGAAGATGCTGCCGCGAAGATAATCGGCTTCATCAGATACGAGGAAGGACAGTATTTTGCCCACGCCTTCGGGGTCGCCGAGTCCGGCTGCCATTTTTGAGACGTCGCGCCCTGCGGCGTCGGCTTGTTTTTGTACAACGCGCATTTTGAGCGGTGTTTCAATTCCGCCCGGGCATACGCCGTGGACGCGGATGTTGCGGTTGCTCAGTTGGGCTGCCAATACGAGGGAGAGTCCGTGGACGCCGCCTTTGCTTGAGCCATAAGCGACCGATGAGCTTCCACCTTTGACGCCTGCGCCAGAGGCGATGAGTACGATGACGCCTTTGCTGGCTTTTTTCATTAGTGGTACGGTGTATTTTGAGGCGAGGAAGCTTCCTTTTAGATTGATGTCTATGACTCTGTCCCAGGTGAATTCATCAAATTCATCGATCGGGACGAGCGCGCCTTCGAGGATGCCTGCGGCGTTGATTAAGCCATCGATGTGTCCGAAGGCGTTGCCAATATTTTCAAAAAGTGCGCGTACCTGATTTTCTTCTTTTATGTCTGCGTGATATCCCGCTGCATTCCCACCCGCGTTTTCGATTTCTCGAACTGTGCGTTCCACGCCCGCTCCGTCCAGATCTACTACGGCTACGCGCGCGCCTTCCCGGGCACAGCATCGCGCTGCCGCCTGTCCTATTCCCGATGCACCGCCCGTCACGACGATGTTTTTGTTTTGTAGTCTCATGGGTTCCCCTTAAGGTTCGTGGTCGGTCGTTTCCGTGTGATAGACTTCCATGCCGCGTGCTTTGTAATTTTGCAGTGCATGTGGATGATCAAGGGTGCAGGTATGCACCCATACTCTTTTTGTTTGTCCCCACTGCCAGGCGGATTTTATTGCATGGGATAAGAGATAACCCCCAAAGCCCTGTCCGATGAATTTGGTAGCCAGACCAAAATAGAGGATTTCGACGTTGCCATCGTCTTGCTTGTGGAGTTCGTAGTATCCTGCGGGCGCGCCTTTGTACTGCGCAAGCCATGTTCTCAGGTTGTCGTTTTCTACGTGCGCTTTCCATTGTTCATCTGACCAGGAGAGTTTGTTTGTCCAATCCCAGGGTCCGCCTATGAATTGATATAGAAATTTGTTAAATTGATATTGTTTGATTTCGCATTCATGTACTTGCAGTCCGTTCGATTCTGTTTTTTCGTTGAGCGATGAAGGCGATTTCATTTCGAGATAATATGTGGTGACTTTGTTCATGCTTTCTCCAATGGACTACTGTTTATCCAGATTTCAGACGCAAAAATACACGCGATTTTGAGAACAAACAACCTCTTTCGGATGCCGCTGTTTTAGCGGTCTCATCAGGAGGCTGAGATGAGCGATATTTTGAAATTTTTGTGCGTGCTCATTGGGATGGGGCTGATAGCTAATTGTGGCGATGATTATCCCGTTCAGCCAGAATCTGAGGGCGAGTTGGTTGAGGAGATGGTCGAAATTCCAGCGGGCGAATTTGTGATGGGGACCAATGAGTTTGGGCGGGATGAAGGTCCCGAGCATGTGGTGTTTTTAGATGCGTTCTGGATTGATCGCTTTGAGGTGGTGAACGCGGATTACAGATTATTCGTTGCGACTACAGGACGCGATCCTTCGGCGTGTGCCGATTCTGTGGGGTTTAATGCCGCGCGGCAACCGGTCGTTGGTGTGACCTGGTTTGATGCACAGGATTTTTGCGCGTGGGCAGGTAAGCGGTTGTGTTCCGAGGCGGAGTGGGAAAAGGCCGCGGGTGGAGATGGGCGTATTTATCCCTGGGGCAATGAGGATCCCGATCCGACGCGGTTGAATTTTAATGGGCATGTGGGCAAGCCCTCGACTGTGGGTAGTTTTCCCAATGGTATGAGTCCTTTTGAGGTGGCGGATTTGTCGGGTAATGTGTGGGAGTGGGTGGCGGATTGGCATCGCGTGGATTATTATCGCAATAGCCCGCGGGAAAATCCCCCGGGTCCAGAGAGTGGGAGCTTGCGCGTGATGCGCGGTGGCAGTTGGGTAAATGGCGCACCAGCCGTGCGAGTACAAGAGCGCGGACGTCTCAATCCCAGATGGCAAGGGAAGGGGATCGGGTTTCGATGTTGTCGGTGATGTGGGAAAAAAGGGCTTGCTCGTGCAAACCTAATCCAAACTCCGACTACTCGGTCCGAGAAGTGAAGCCTCCGAGTTAGGAGATTCCACTATTTTGAGTGTGTAAGCAATGCGGGCGTAGTAGAATGTGCTCAGTCCCTCAAAGCCAGAGTCGGTACCGACGATCAGCCAGAGTCCGCCTTTGCTGTCAGTGGTGACATTCACTGGATTGTCGGCGTTGTCAAGAGACTTGAGCCGAAACTCTCTGCCGACAACCTCGGGATGAGCGACGTTTCCTATCACGACCATTGATGCGCCGCCGTTGGACTGGTTTCCCTTGTCGATGTTCATTCTGAGGTTGTCCCCCTCTGCTACAGGCTCAACAGTAGATGCTCCCGCTTTTACGTACACGCTCTCGCCGGGAGAGCCACCGATGCCAAAGGTGTTGGACGGAACGTTGGTCGCCAGGTCGAGGGACGCGAATACCGCGTAGGTCGCATCTGCCTTAAGCCCGTCGATCCGCCTCTTGAAAAACATGAAGAGGTCGTCGCTGCGATTATGTCCCTGGATGTAGAGACCATTGCCTTCGAGACCTGGTGGCAGAGGGCGATAACCGGAGTCGAGTTCGTAGATTGATGGCTCGAAGTTGGCGGGAAGATCGGCAAATCCGGCCGTCCAGCCTTCGGCATCGCTTTGAAAAGTGAAGCTGAACTCAGCCTCGGTTGCACCCTTCGTAGAAGTACAGGATGTAATCGTCAGGCAGGTGATAAGAACAAGGGCAAATTGTCGTGTCATGTTTTATTCAGGCCGTTCCCGCACCATCTCATGCCCTTCGAGAATGTCGTAGGCAACCGCGCCCTGGCTCTGGTCCGGTGGGGCAATACCGAAGATGTGGCAAAGGGTGGGGACGACGTCTGCGGCGTGGATGTAGCCGAGTTTGTCGGTGGGGCGTTCGTAGCCTTTTTTGATGCCGGGTCCCGATAGGAAGAAAGAACCAAAGCTCGATGAGATGTCGCTGCGCGTGGGGATGAAGCCGCCGTGGTGTGCGCCGAAGACTTCGGGTGCACCTACGCAGCCGCCGCCTACAATGCCTTTCCACTGGCCGTAGTAGCCGCTGACGAATCCGTGGTCCCAGGCAAAGATGACGTCGCCGCACTGGTCGCCCCATTGCCCGAGTATGTACGCGTCGCGTCTGGGCAGGGCGATGGCAACGACATTGCGGCCGATTTCTTCATCGACCCAGGTGCGAAGGGCGAGGAGGACATCGCGTTCGATTTCATTGAATTTGGGCCCGGGTTCGGCGTTGATCCAGATGTCGAATCCCTTGTCGTCTTTGAGGTAGGCGCGGGTTTTTTCAAAGTCGATTTCGCTTTCGAGGACTTCGTCGCGCTCGACGCCGTCGCTGGCGTCTTCTTTCAGGACGGTGAATCCGCTGTCGTGCAGGAATTTTCGGATATTGGCGATGCGCACATCCGGCGATGCGCCGTGATCGGAAAGTACGCCGACGTATGTGGTGTCATCGGTGGCGTCCCACATGCGTTTTAAAATTTTGTCGCCAACGATATAGGCTTTGCGGAAGAGGTGCATGATGTCGTCGGCTTTGTCGGGATCGTAAGCCGGGCAAACCGGATCGACGCCGTCGAGGTGGATGTGGTTGATGTAGTCGTAGAGGTGCCAGTGACAGATAAAGAAACTGGCATCTTTTTCGTGGAGCATGTAATTGGCGACGTCGGCAAACCAGAGGCCCTGGTATTCGCATTCTTCAAGGGCGGTGTCAAAGTCGGTCATGCCAGACGTGTAGGGTGTCATGGAGGCGTGTTCTTGATAGGGACCAAATCGCTGGATGAGTTCGTCGGCGAGGTCGTCTGGATATGTGAAGCCGTCGCTATATGTGATTTGAGAGCGGTAGAGCTTGAGATGAGAGCCATCGGATTCGAGTTCGAGAAGTTTGAAGCGCACAGAGGCGCGTTGGTCGCGGCCTTCGATGGAGAAGGGTTCGATGGCCCAGTTGCTCCACGATCCCGTTCTGGCTTCGGCGATGTGGTCGTCACCATTTTGAGATCGGCAGACGCGCAGGGTGTCGTATCCGCTGTTGGCGCTGGCGAAGACGAGCAGGTGAAAGCGGTTGATGTCGCCGCCGAGGCGCGCGTGGATTTCAATGGTGGATGCGAGGGGTGGAGCAGTGCTTTGTGGAAGATTGGTCCAGCCATCCGCAGGCGATAGTGCGGGGATGGGTTCTATGCTTCGCTGTCTCCGGCGAACGGCTGTGCCGTCGTGGTCCATTTCCACGATTTCTTCGACGTGTTCGGCGGTGGTATAAGCCTGTGCTGCGGCGATTTCATAGTCGGTGCTGGCGTGTCCAGGGTGACCAAATCCGTCGATTACATATCCTTTTTCCACGCCTGATGGATGCGCTGCCGGGTAGTGCAGAGCAACGCCTTTGAGTCCTTCGCGCTCGAGGGCGTTCCACAGGCGTTGGGCATTGTTGGCGCGGCCGTGAAACGAGTTGATGCGTTCGCCGGGAGCGACTTCGACGCGCCAGCGCGTGACGCTGTGCGTACCGGTGTGTGCGCCAGTGGAGAGGGTTGCCCAGTTGGTGGGTGTCCAGACCGGGAAGGAGGGGAAGGTTTCGTTGACTGCGCCCTCGTCGAGCAGGCGTTTGAAGGTTGGGATGACGCCTTCGTCGGCAAAGTATTTCATCATGGGGGTGATGAATCCGTCCATGCCGTAGGCGATGATTTTTTTTGACATAGCTGTTCCTTTTGGGATGGGGTTAAATCGGGCGACGGGTCAGGCTGAAGGTTTGAGCGGTCGGTCCTCCGTCGGGTTGGGTGGCTAAGAAGAGGGCGAGTGGGACGACGTCTTCGGGTGCTTTGACGACTTCGCTGGGTGCAAAGGGTGGTGGACCGCCCACTCTCATGCGACCGCCGGTAAGATGTGTGGCTACCGGCCCGGGGATGAGTTCGTTGACTGTGATGTTATTTTCCCAGACTTCTTCTGATAGGCATTGGGTGAACATCCACATGCCGGCTTTGCCAACGTGATACGCAGAACTGCTCGCTGTGGGACGGTGGCCCATGCCCGATCCCACGTTGATGACTCTGCCACCGCCGGAGTCAATCATGAGGGGTAGCAGGGCGTGCGAGACGAGGTAGGCACTGATGCAGTTTACCGTGACGTCTTCGATCCAGACATCGGGATCGCTGTCGAGGATACTGTTGCGCTCTATACCGCCGCCCGCGTTGTTGACGAGGATGTCCAGGCGGTCAAATTCTCCGCGGACTTTTTCTGCCAGTGCATCTACGCTCTGGCGGTTGGTGACATCGGTGGGTACGGATAGGACATTGCGTCCGAGGGCGCGAATTTCTTCGGCAACGGCGTCGAGTTGTTCGGTCGTGCGTGCGGCGAGTATGAGGTCGGCTCCTTCTGTGGCAAAGGCGATGGCAATGGCGCGGCCAATACCCCGCCCACTGCCGGTAACGAGCGCGACTTTTCCAGTGAGTTGTGACATGCGGTCTCCTTGAGAAACTATTTTACCAATCAACGACCGATCCATCGTCGGGATGAAGGGATCTTTGATTGGTCCAGTCGTGGCCTATTTTGTCTTCCATTTTGTCGTCGTCCAGTTCAATGCCAAGGCCGGGACCTTTGGGCAATTCGACGTAGCCGTCTTTGAATTGGAACGGTTCTTTGAGATAGTCTTCGCCAAACATGGTGTGTTCTTGTGCGAGGAAGTTGGGTATGCTGGCGTCGAGCTGGATGCAGGCGGCTAATGAAATGGGGCCGAGCGGACAGTGTGGGGCAACGGCTGCGTAATAGGATTCGGCCATGCCCGCGATCAGACGGGTTTCGAAGATGCCGCCAGCGTGTGACAGGTCGGGCTGTATGATGGAGCAGGCGCGTTTTTCGAGGAGTTCGCGGAAGCCCCATTTGGTGAAGATGCGTTCGCCCGTTGCAATGGGCAAGTGTGTTTTGCGCGCGAGTTCTGCCATGCCTTCTATGTCTTGACACTGGATGGGTTCTTCGACGAACATCGGCTGATAGGGTTCGAGCGCTTTGATGAGTATGGCAGCGGTTTGCGGTGATATGGCGCCGTGAAAGTCGATGGCGATGTCAAAGTCCGGTCCGCCCGCTTCGCGCATGGCGGCAAATGTTTCGACGGCGCGATCGATAAAGGCCGGGGTTTCGACGATGCGCGCCGGGCGAATTTTGGCTGGCCCGGTCTTTATGGCGATAAATCCCTGTTTTTTGCGTTCTTTTACTGCGGCAGCAGCGTGTTCGGGTGTGCCGCCGCCTCCCGTGCCTTTGTACATTTTGATGCGGTCGCGCAGGGGCCCGCCAAGCATTTCATAGACGGGCATGTTCGCGGCTTTTCCGGCGAGGTCCCAAAGTGCTTGTTCGACCCCCGATAGGGCGCTGGTGAGAATGGGTCCGCCGCGATAAAATGCATGGCGATACATGGCCTGCCAGTGATGGACCACGCGACGGGGGTCTTTGCCGATGAGATAGGGTTCGAGTTCTGCCACAGCCTGGGCGCATGTACGGGCGCGTCCTTCGAGGATGGGTTCGCCAAGGCCAATGAGGCCCTCGTCTGTGTGCATTTTGAGAAAGAGCCAGCGCGGTTTGACGAGAAAGGTTTCGAGTTTGGTGATTTTCATGGTAACTCCTTTGGTTAATCACAAAGATACGCGATGAGGGTTTCTTGCTCGCGGTATTCAGGGATGATGATATCTGCACCGACTTCGATGAGGCGGTTTCGCTTCCAGGTGTTTATGCCTTCGCGTTTGACTTCATCTGATGCAACGCCGATAGCGGTGCCGCCCACGGCTTTTACGTTTTCGATTTCGACGTATCCATCTCCAAATCCCAGCAGTTCGGAGCCGTCTATGGCATGGGTTTTGAGCATGTCCTGAATGACCATGGCTTTGGAAAAGTTTTCATGTTGGTCCAGTGCGCCAAAGACGCGGTCTTCAAAGTAGGCTGTAAGGCCCAGTAATTCGACTTCACGGCGGACAAAGACGAGGTCGGTGCCGCTGGCTAAATAAAGTACCAGGCCGCGGTTGGACAGGTTGTTGAGTAGCGCGCGGGTATGGGGTAGCATGAGATCGTCGGGGTCAATTTCGCCCGTTTCGAGGCCGCGAATGCGATGGGCTATGTGGGCGTTGAGCAGGTCGTGAAAGCGCTGTTTGTAGTTTAGGGGATCGTCTGGTGTGCCACCGCGTTTTTGGATTTCTTGACACAACTGAATCATCTGGTAGATGGTTTGTTTGCCGGTGAGGCGGTCGATAAATTCGGTGACCAGAACGCGGTGTTCCGCTTCGGTTTCGCCGGTGTTGAGTTCGGAGAGGACTTCGACCATCATGGGGATCATGATTTCGCGCCAGCCCTGGCGAATGAGCGACAATGTGCCGTCAAAATCAAAGAGTACTGAACGGTAATGTCCCCGAGGGATGTGTGTTGCAATGATTTCGATGTTGCCGATGTGTTGACTCATAAATGTATTCCTGTTGGGCGGTGCGTCAATAAAGGGATTCGCGTTTGAAAAATCAAGTGGGTAATGATCCCGTTTTCCGACCAAATGTGTTTGAAAATTTTGGAATCTCCGTTATATTGTAATACTTGCCCAAATTGGTTTTTTAGAAAAAAAGGCGCGATGAATGCAGAGCGATAGTACGCGAAGTCATGTGGCATCGGTCCAGACGCAAAATGGAATTTTTCGGCTTGACGCGGTGACGGTTGACGAGCAGGTGCATCATGTGCTTTCTATAAATGGGTGTGCGATTGCGAGCACCCGTTCCAATTTGGAGATCGCTCTTGCCAATCTCGCACTATCTGGCATTTCTCCAGGTCAGAGATATGCCGATGTGTTGATCGGCGGGCTTGGATTGGGCGTGACGCTGCGGCAGGTGCTGAAGCACCGCGCTGTACAGTCCATTTGTGTGGTGGAAATTGAGCCGCAAATTGTAGAATGGAATCGCACCTTTTTGGCCAATGCCGATTTGCTGAATGACGCACGGGTCGAGCTTATTGTGGGCGATTTTTGTTCTTATGTGCAGGGTTCACCGCGCAATTACCACGGCATTGCGATGCATATTGATGTTGGGCCAGATCAGGTGGCGCGGGCGGAGAATCGCCAGGCTTATAGTTTGTCGATGTTGCGCGTGTTGCAAATGCGACTTCGAGCGGGTGGGGCGCTTGCGATTTGTGCGGGTGGGTCGTCTTATGAACGGGCTCTGCAACGCGTCTTTGATGCGGTTTCTGTGGCGTCCGATCCTACAGATGAGAGCAGTTCGCGTAGAGTTTATCAGGTTATAGCGTAATAGCAGAACAATTCTCCTCCAAATGGGTGGATTATGAGAAAGGGGCTTGTGATGAGCAAGGATTCATTGACAGTTATTGATAATCGGACAGATGAGACGTATGATTTACCTATTACTTATGGCACGTATTCTGAGGACGGTGCCCATGTGCGCTCAGAAGATTTGAGGCAGATCAAGAGTTCGGATAATGACTTTGGCCTGTTGGGATACGACCCGGCGTATATCAATACGGCATCTTGTAGCAGTTCGGTTACGTATATCGATGGTGCAAAGGGGATTTTGCGCTATCGCGGATATCCCATTGAGCAGTTGGTGGCGGCATCTTCGTATCTCGAAGTGGCTTATTTGCTGGTTTATGGCGAGTTGCCCAGCCGCGATCAATTGGATGGGTTTGCCGAGCAGGTAAATGCTCAAACGGTGATTTCAGAAGATATTTTGTCTTTTATCGATGGTTTTTCCAAAGGGTCTCATACGATGGGTATGCTGGTGGGTGCGCTGGGGGCACTGTCGGTGTTTTACGACGATGAGCGAGATTTTGGAACCGAAGAGGCACAGCGTCGTCATATTTGTCGGTTGATTGGCAATGTTGCGACCATAGGTGCTGCGGCGCATCGCCGCAGTGCGGGCCTGCCCTATGTGTCATCAAATCCCGAGTTGGGATTTTACGGCAATTTTTTGAATATGCTGTTTGGCACGGAGGGCGAGGTGTATCGGGCTGATCCGGTGCTCGAGCGCGCGCTGGAAGTGTTGCTCATTTTGCACGCCGACCACGGTCAGAATTTATCTACCAGCATCATGCGGGGTATTGCCAGTGGAGGGGCAGATCCGTATTCGTCTATGGCTGGTGCAGCAGCGGCGCTTTACGGTCCGGCACACGGGGGCGCGAATGAAGCCGTACTGAATATGCTCAATGAGATCGGCTCGGTGGATAAGGTGCCAGCTTATATCGAGCGGGTGGAAAACAAAGAGGTGGTGCTGCAGGGGTTTGGGCATCGGGTTTACAAGAATTACGATCCCAGGGCGGCGATTGTCAAAGAGACTGCGTATAGTGTGTTTGAAGTGACGGGTAAGAATCCCCTGATTGATATTGCGCTGGAGTTGGAGCGGATTGCCCTTCAGGATGAGTATTTTATTTCGCGGCAATTGTATCCCAATGTGGATTTTTATTCGGGTATTATTTATCAGGCGATTGGATTGCCCACGCGGATGATGACGGTGTTATTTGCGGTGGGGCGGTCGTGTGGTTGGCTGGCGCAGTGGAAAGAGATGCTGGGGGATAGCGAACAGAAGATCGCCCGTCCGCGCCAGATTTATACCGGGGCAGATAAACGCGATTACGCGGCGATGGATCAGCGGTGATTCTCCGTTGAAAAAAATTGGAGGAATACAATGGCTTTTATCCATATTCCCAAAGGCTGGCAGTTGCCCGAAGGCGAGGTTACGCCCGAACATATTTACCTGAATCGGCGGCGCTTTATGCAGGCTATAGGTGTTGCAGGCGCAAGCGCGGTGATTGGCGCAGGTTGCGCGACAGCAGAAGATGAGTTTGAGGTGGAAGTTCCTCCCTCGCTACCGGGTTTGTATCCGGCAAAGCGCAATGAAAAGTACACGGTGGAGCGGGAATTGACGGAGGAGAAGGTTGCTGCGCGGTACAATAATTTTTACGAGTTTACCACGAATAAGGGCAAGGTTCACGAGTTGACGGATAAGTTTGAGGTGCGCCCCTGGGAGATCGAGATTTCGGGTTATGTGGAGAAGGCCGGGACGTATGACCTGGATGATTTGCTCAAGCGGTTCGCGCTGGAAGAGCGCGTGTACCGGTTTCGGTGCGTGGAAGCATGGGCGATGACGGTGCCGTGGACGGGGTTTCCAATGAAGGCGTTGATCGATTATGTACAGCCCAAATCGTCGGCAAAATACGTGCGGATGGTGACGTTCAATCGTCCGGATCAGGCACCGGGCATCAAGACGCAGTCCTGGTATCCGTGGCCTTATTTTGAGGGCTTGACAATGGAAGAGGCGACGAATGAACTGACGTTGCTCACGACGGGTATTTACGGTCATGCGTTGCCCAAACAGCACGGGGCACCCATTCGGTTGGTCACGCCGTGGAAATACGGGTATAAGAGTATTAAGTCCATTGTGAAGATCGAGTTCACGAAACGACAACCTCCGACGTTCTGGAACAAGGTGGCACCTGCTGAGTACGATTTTTGGTCTAATGTAAATCCCAATGTGCCACACCCGCGCTGGTCTCAGGCAACGGAGCGGTTGATCGGGACGATGGATCGCGTTCCTACCCGGATGTACAATGGGTATGGCGATTATGTGGCGCATCTGTACGGTTAGTGGAATACAATACGTGTTGCATGTCAAACCGCTCGGTGAGATGATTGCCGAGCGGTTTGGTGTTCACGGGTTCGGATGCGAGATGAATACGGGCTTGTGTGTTGCATATTGTTCAAATTCTGTTAGATTGGAGATGAGATGAAAAAAATAGTATTTGTATTGCTCTTGTTGATAAATGGGTCGGCTCATACCCTGTTTGGTGAAGAAGTGCCGAATGACACTGCTGTGGGGCTGGGTATTGGACACGCGCCGCCTGCGTTTACACTGCCGGATTTGTACACTGGGGAGATGATTTCTTCGAGTGATTTTCGCGGGAAGAAGACGGCGTTTTTTATGTGGGCGTCCTGGTGAGGGTGCCGCGCTCAGTTGCCTGGATGGCAAGCGTTTTATCAGGAGTACGGTGAACAGGTTGAGGTGGTGGTTATTGCTCAGGATGCTCAGGGTGCCGAGGTTGCCAGACCCTGGGTTGAAAAGGCCAGCGGTACATATCGCGCATTGCTGGATCAGCACAATGCGGTTGGCAAGGCGTATAATGTCAAATTTGTTCCGGTTGGAATTTTTGTGGATGAAGAAGGGCGACTTGTTCGCAGTGTTGGTAGCGTTAATATTGACAAGGAGACGCTGCGCGAAGAATTGGTTGAGTGGATAACATCGGGGGCTATTCCTGGCGCATGGCGCGATGGGGATAAGGGTGCGAAACCTCGCGCGCTGACTGCGGATGAGCAGGAGGCCGATGCGAAATTTCAGCGCGCTATCGCGTTGCTCAAACAGGGGAAGCGGGAAGGCGCGATTGCAGAGTTAAAGCGCGCGTATGTTCTGGATCCCAAAAATTGGTTGATCCGAAAGCAGTTGTGGGCGATAGAGAACCCCGGGATGTTTTACGATGGCAAGGTGGATTATCGCTGGCAAAAGGAACAGATGGCGAGAGAAGATGAGGAATTGAAAAAATGAAGTATCGCGGTAGAAGATTGACTCAGCTCGTCAGTTGCGGTGGTTGAGCATCGAAACTCGATCCAGCGGTGCTGGATGTGATTTTGAAAAAGTTGCCGCCCGTGGCACATCCCGATTTGATGGTGGGGATGAATACGGCTGATGATGCTGGCGTGTTTCGGATTTCTGAGGATGTGGCGCTTATTCAGACGGTGGATTTTTTTACGCCTATTGTCGATGATCCGCAGGCGTATGGGCAGATTGCGGCAGCCAATTCGCTGAGCGATGTGTATGCGATGGGGGGGCGCCCGATTACTGCGCTGAATATTTGCGGGTTTCCGAGTGATGATGTCGCCCCAGAGGTGATTGCCGAGGTTTTAAGAGGGGCACAGGAGAAGGTGGCGGAGTCTGGCGCGGTTTTGGTGGGTGGACATTCTGTGGAGGATGTGGAGCCCAAGTTCGGGTTGTCTGTGACGGGGGTTGTGCATCCAGATGATGTGAAGACCAATGCAGGTGCTCAGGCAGGAGATCGTCTGATTTTGACCAAGCCGCTGGGTACGGGTTTGATGTCGGATGCGTATCAAAATGACGAGATCGATGAGGGTGCGTTGCAGATTGCGGTGGATTCTATGGTGCAGTTGAATCGCATCGCAGCCGAGGAGATGGTTGCATATAATGCGGGTGGATGTACGGATATTACCGGGTTTGGGTTGCTGGGGCATGGGTTGGAGATGGCGCAGGCGAGTGGGGTTGGATTTTGCATTCGGGCTTCTGATGTGCCGCGTTTTGATCTGGCTTTGCAGATTGCAGAGGAGCGCGAGGGCGGTGGTTTGCGGCGCAATCGGGCGGCGCGAGGGCATGCGGTGAGGTTTGCCGATGATGTTGACGAGGCTTTGAGGCGTTTGTTTTTTGATCCGCAGACTTCTGGCGGTCTGTTGATTGCACTTGCGCCCGATGTGGCTGATGCTTTTCTTGGGGCACTAATTGAGCGCGGTGTGATGGCTCGAGATATTGGCGAGGTGGTTGCAGAACATCCCGGTGAGATTGAGGTACGAGCGTGATTGGGAGTGGATGGGGAACTGGTGTCCCCCGCGGGCTTCAAACCCGTTGTTGCGTGCTAACCCCACGCTTGGTGGGTTCGATTCCCACACATTCCCGCCATTTTTGATAGCGGAGAAACTTTCTGAGTTTCTCCGCTGTCTTTATGTGTGACTTCAGGAGGTATTAATGATCAAACGATTTGCTATTTCTGTTTTGCTTTTAGCAGGGTTGTGTTCCCCCGCTCGGGGCTGGTTATTGGAAGGGCATCATATTCTGACTTTGTCCGCTGTGGCGGCTTTGCCCGATGAGGTTCCCGCGTTTTTCAGGCAGGGGGCAAAGACGGTGGCGCATTTGAGTATTGATCCCGATATGGGCAAGAATCGGGGTACGCCGCAGGTGCGAGGCGCAGAGTATCCCGAGCATTTTTTGGATCGCGAGATGCTCGATGTGGAGACGCTGCCCGCGAGTCGATATGCGTTTGTCAAGTTGTGTTATGAGCACGGGGTGTCGCCCGAGAAGATGGGGTTTGTTCCTTATGCGGTGAATGAGTGGACAGAGCGTTTAGCAGTGGCTTTTGCCGAGTTTCGCAAGTGGCCCGATAATCCACATATTCAGAGTAAATGTCTGATTTATGCGGGTTTTCTCGCGCACTATGCCGAGGATATGTGCCAGCCTTTGCATTTGACGATTCACTACGATGGACGCGTGCAGGAGGGGGGAGAAAAGTTGCAGAGGGGTATTCACCAGAAGGTGGATGGTCTGGTGCAGTTTTTGAAGATGGAGCCAGGGGATTTGTCGCGCGATCAGGATGTGACGCCTTTTGATGATGTGATGTCTGAGATTATGCAGGAGTTTGAGAAGGGGTTTGCACTGGTTGATCGGGTTTATGAAATGGGGCCGAATATTCCCAGATATGATGAGGAGAATTGGGTACCGAATGCCGAGGTGATCGCTTTTGCAAAAGATCGCGCCCGCGCTGCGACGCGGTTTACCGCGCGGCTTTATTTGACTGCCTGGCGATTGTCCGAGCGTTTGGAGATTGCAGATTATGTGAAGCGAGAGGTTTGGGACGGGGAGTAGAAAAGAAAGGAGATTATCGATGCGTCGATTGGGTATGGTTTTATTGGTACTGTTTGTATTCGGGTCGTCCGCCTGGGGCTGGTGGCCGCGAGGGCATGGTATTTTGACGCGGGCGGCTGTTCAGGCGCTTCCGGCAGATGCGCCTGCTTTTCTCAGGGCTGGCGCAGGTATGGTGGCTCATGCGGCTGTTGATCCGGATGTTGCAAAGAATCGCGGTACGCTTCATCTGGAGAAGGCTGGTCATCCGGTTCATTATTTTAATATGGAGTTGTTTGAGGTGGCGGATTTGCCCGCGTCGCGGTACGCGTTTGCAAGGCTATGTGCAGAGTTGGGGAAGAGGCCAGAGCAGGTGGGTTTGTTGCCTTACGTAACAGCGGAATATACCGGGCAACTCGCTCTGGCTTTTGCCGAGTTTCGCAAGTGGCCCGAGAGTCCTTTTATTCAGAATAAGTGTTTGATATACGCCGGGTATGTCGCGCATTTTGCTCAGGAAGTTTGTCAACCTCTGAATTTGACGATTCACTGGAATGGTCGCGTGGTAGATGGCAAGTCGTCAAGGACGCGTATTCACGAGAAGATTGATGGGTTGCTTCAGAATTTGGATTTGAGACCCGAAGAGATTGCCGAGGGTTTGACTGCCGCGCCCGTGGATAGTTTGATGACGGGTATTGTGGCACAGATGCACGAGAGTTTTGGAGAGGTTGAGTCTGCGTTGTCGATGGAGCAGTATCTCATTCCAAAAGATGTGGATTGGAAGAATGAGCCTGCGGTGCGCGCTTTTGCAGAGAAGCATGCAAAGCGGGCGGCGGGTTTTACGGTTTCACTTTATTTGACGGCGTGGAAGATGTCGGAGAAAATCAGGTTGCCGGGTTGGATTGATCGCGGCGAGATGGATCATTTTGGTGCGCAAAAGAAATAGGGGTGTTTATGGGATATGATCGGGAGCGTGAGGTCGCTGTTGAGGCTGTGCGCGAGGCGGCGCGGCTTTGTGTGGATGTGCGAAAATCACTTGTTGGAGCGATGGAGAAGGAGGATCGCAGTCCGGTGACGGTTGCGGATTTTGGCTCGCAGGCGCTTGTGTGCAGACGATTAAAGTCGGTTTTTCCCAATGATCCGATTGTGGCAGAGGAAGATGCGTCGGTGCTTCGGGGTGGAGAGCAAACGGCGATGCGGAAGACTGTGTGCGAGTTTGTTCGGGCGTATGCACAGGCGGATGAGGGTACAATTTGCGATTGGATTGATGCGGGTAATGGGGATGTTGCAGAGCGTTTCTGGACGCTTGATCCCATTGATGGTACAAAGGGTTTTTTGCGCGGGGATCAATACGCGGTGGCGCTGGCGCTCGTCGATTGCGGTGAGGTGAAGGTTGCCGCGCTGGCGTGTCCGGCTCTGCCCGTGGATATGGAGGAGATGGAGGGCGATTGTGGGGTGTTATTTGTGGCGGTGCGAGGAGAGGGTACGCGGGCGATGTCTCTTGCAGGTAGGGATGGTGTTGATGTTCGCATTGATGACCCTGCATGGCGGTTTGCGGAGAGCGTGGAGTCATCACACTGCGATTTCGATGCACAGCAAGCAGTGGCTCGTGCGGTTGGGATTGTTTCGCCGTCGCTCAGGATGGATAGTCAGGTGAAATACGGTGCGGTGGCACGCGGCGATGCGGCGTTGTATTTGAGGCTGCCGTCGCCAGAATCTCCGGGTTATCGGGAGAATATCTGGGATCACGCTGCGGGTGCTCTGATTGTCGAGGAAGCCGGTGGACAGGTGAGCGATATGTTTGGCAGGCCGCTGGATTTTGCTTCTGCTGATCAGATGGAGGACAATCGCGGGGTGGTGGTGAGTGCCCGCGAGATTCACGCGCGGGTGATTGACGCGCTTCGGGATATGTGATGGGTCAACGGGATTACGATGCTGTTGTTAAGCGCGTGGAAGCGGTGTCTGGTGTTGAGGTGTATGAGTTGGGGGAGGTTGAAGGTTTGCCGGTTTTGCGCGTGTCCGCTGGCAGGGGAGATGTGCCTGTTGTTTATATCAATGGGGGGACGCACGGCGATGAACCGGCTGGTGTGGAGGCTGCGCTGGCTTTTTTGGAGGGGGGGTGGGAGCGCTGGGCTGGTAAGGTGCGTTTTGAAGTTATTCCGTGTTTGTGCCCGTGGAGCTATGTTCACAATGCGCGGCTCAATGCACAGGAGGTGGATGTGAATTGGGCGTTTTTGCGCGATGATGTGCCCGAGATTGAGATTTTGAAGGGGTTTGTGGAAGGACGGGTTTTTGCAGGTGTGATCGATTTGCACGAGGATTGGGAGAGTTCGGGGTTTTATTTGTACGAGATGTTTGGGGTTCGAGAATCCCTGGGGCGGGCGATGGTGGCGCGGGTGGCGCAGGTGTGTCCGATTAACGAGAATGCCGAGATTGAGGGTGAGGTTGCGGTCAATGGGGTGATTCATCCCAATATGGATGTGTCGAGGCGGAAATATGGGGAGGGTATTCCCATTGCTTTGTATCAGAGAGGCCATACTGGGCATCTGGTGACGTCAGAAAGCCCGACAGCACAGCCGATGGATGTGCGCGTTGCAGCGCATCTGGCAGCTATTGAGGTGATGGTGGAGGCTAATGCGAGGGATTTTTAGAGCAATTCATCCAAAACTGGCACATAGGTTGGGCCAGTCTATAGCTTCACCGGTAGTTCATAATTCCATTCTTCGAAAGCAAACCGCCAGGCCCGTGAGACGCGCTTCATAGCGGCGGGGTTCGGTTCAAATGTATTTTTTTGGTAGTCCGAGAGTGTGCCCAGATACTCGATCACTGCCTGCTTTCCTCCGCTTTCCCAACCAGACAATCCGAGTGTCGCGTAGATGCGTTCCAGTACGCCCAGGGGATCGGATATGAGATCTTCGTACTTCACTTCCGCCAGATTGCCTTCAGGGATCAAAGCTCTG
>JAPOXY010000028.1:1680-17113 GCA_026706845.1 Gemmatimonadota bacterium | reverse complement strand
CGTCGCGTCTTCAATACTCTGATTTTCCCATAAACTGCGGTCTATCTTCAGCCTTTCAACCGCCCCTTGAATAGTGTATTTCTGGGCGTAGAGCAAGTCCTTAATTGCCAAAATGACCTTGATATTTCGCTCTGTGTACGCGCGATTGCCCGACCGACCACGTCTGGGATTCAGTTGAGAAAATTCCTTCTCCCAAAATCTCAGAACATGGGATTCTATGCCAGTGAGTTCCGATACTTCGCGGATTGAATAATAGATCTTTTTTATACCACCTGGACGCATAGATATCACTTCTTTTTAAATAAGATGCGGATGGGTGTTCCGTAAAAGTCAAACGCCTGTCTGAGCCTGCGCTCTAAAAACCGACGATAATGCACGGGAACATCCTTGGGCCGTCTGGTAAAAAAGAGAATGGTTGGCGGTGCACTGCGCGGCATAACGCAGAAAGACATGCGAAAGACCCTTCCATTTTTTGTTGGCGGAGCTGTTGTTGCATTGAGATGCGTCAAAAAGTCGTTCAAATTACCCGTTGAAATGCGAAGGCGACGTTTTAGCGCCACATCCAGAGCCAGATCAATAATGCGCCACGCGCGTTGCCCCGTAAGTGCCGAAAGAAAAACAATGGGATAGTTTTCGAGATGTACAAAACGCGCGCGGATTTGTTGGGCTATTTTGTCGGCAGTGTGGCCATCTTTTTCAATCAGATCCCATTTGTTGATGCCCACGATCAGCCCTTTGCCCAGTTCGACAGCGCGTTCTGAAATTTTGACATCCTGTACTGTACATCCTTCTACAGCATCAACCAGCACAATCGCCACATCGCATCGCTCAAGGCTTTCCACGGTACGCAACGAACTGTAAAAATCGACTTGCTCTTTGATGCGCGTCCGCCGTCTCAAACCCGCCGTGTCAACCAGAATAAATGGCTGTCCGTCGCGTTCCATCGAGAGGTCAATCGCATCGCGCGTCGTTCCAGGGATCTCGCTCACGACCACCCGTTCCCGTCCCATTAGGCGGTTCACAAAGGTGGATTTGCCCATGTTTGGGCGGCCCAATACCGCAATTCGAGGGGGTAAGTCCTCTTCCGAATCTCCTTCTTCTTCTGGTAGGCAGGTGAGGATTTCATCCAGCAAGTCGCCCGATTGCCGCCCATTGATAGCAGAAACGCATAGTGGATCGCCAAGCGCGAGACCATAAAACGCCGTGCCATCGGCCTCGTTCTCATCTCTATCGACTTTGTTGACAATTAGCCGATAAGATGCGCCCGAATCGCGGATCTTGCGCGCCATAATTGCGTCGTAATCCGTAGGTCCAGTCTCTGCATCAACCACAAAGAGCAACAGGTCCGCTTCCCCCAAAGCAAGCTCGACCTGTCGGGAAACCAGATCCGCGATTATCTCGCCAGAATTGGGCACATATCCACCCGTATCGACCAGCGTGAAGGTTCTGCCATTCCAGGTACACTGTGCATAGTTGCGATCGCGCGTGACACCGGGAAAGTCATCCACTACAGCTTTGCGCTCGCCAATCAGCCGATTAAAGAGCGTTGACTTGCCGACATTTGCCCGCCCCACAATCGCCACGACGCCCATTGCCTAATTCTCCATCTGATGTGACGAAATATAAGGATGCGCCACAATCTCACTGCCTGCACCTACAAAAGCAGACACACCCCCAACGGCATTTTGAATGGTCTCTACCAGATCGTAAGTGCCTACAACAGCCCGACACCCCACCTCTTGCTCCAGATCTTTGAGCAAGAGATCGTCTAAAAAGAATCCATTGTGATTCAGGCAGTTGGGAGGTAAAAGAACAGTCTCATCGCTACTGATACGGGCATCTATAAGTGCGCGACCAATATCGTTGCCCGACAGCAACCCAGAAACCGTTATCCCCTCGCCAAGAAAGTGATTGACCACAGGTACAACACGGACATCAATCCACGAGATTTGGTTCAGACGTTTGACCATTGTATCCAAAAAATGCGTACCCAACATACCCGTTACGAGTACAAAGCGCTGCGGTGGCAACGCCAAATTTTCGAGTTCCTCAATCCGATTCTCAAATCCGTCGATAAAACGGCGAACCATGCCGATTCCGTTTTCGACAAGCGGAAAACCATCGTATTCAGACCGCAGCGGCACAGACTGACCCGTCATCAAATACATTTCATCGCCCAAATACACAAAGCGCGTGCCCAGGCGTTTCCTTAACATATCCTGCCATGCTGTTATCTCGCGGATTGCCATAGCAGCATCGGCGTGTGTTACGGGATTCAACCTGGGAAGATTTTTGCGGAATTTGGTCAATCCCAGCGGCACAACGCCCAGGGATTCAACGCGCGGATGACGCGCTGCAAGATCAAAAACCGTCTGTTTGAGTGCCTGACCATCATTGATGCCCGGGCACAAGACGACTTGTGCGTGCATCTGAATCCCATGTTTGGCTAAGATATCAATCCGATCCAAAACAGGTGTTGCCCGCCTGCGACCGAGCAACTCCGCTCGCAATTTGGGATCCGTGGCGTGAACCGAGATGTACATTGGACTCAATTTCTGGTCAATAATGCGCTGAAATTCATCCTCAGACAGGTTTGTTAGTGTGACATAAGCCCCGTGTAAAAAAGACAATCGATAGTCGTCATCCTGGTAATACAGGGTCTTGCGCAGACCTTTGGGCATCTGATGCAAAAAGCAAAAAACACACTTGTTATCACATTTGAGAATGGGCATATCTTCAAAATCCACGCCCAAATCGTCTTCAATATCTTTTTCTATTTCAAATAAAAATCGATCTTCGCCTCGCCGCACTGTGGCCGACACATCTTCTTCGCCCATGTAAAAACGGTAATCAATGGGATCGCGCACGGGGTGTCCATTGATGGTTTCTACGACATCGCCGCGCTGCAACCCAATTGCATCTCCAATCCCATCGGGATGTACCAAACGGATTTGCAAACCGGTATCAACGCGTTCAACACTGCGCCGTCCTTCGACCTGTGCCCCTCTTATAACATCCATTTCAATTCCAGTAATTGATTGTTAGACAATACAATATTCCAATAACTTATAAGTATTTATGAATCGACAAAAACTTACGATAAAGCCAAAATAAGGTCAAGAGAAAAGCCGACTTCCCGAGATACCCATGCTTTTAATATCTGACAAGTTCAGGATATCTCCTTATTTTGAATACCATCAAAATACAAAAAAAGATTCTCCAGTCAACATGGGAGGACACACCTTATGCCCGCCCCCCCACGCATCTCAGTTATTATTCCGGTTTTTAACGAGCAGGATGCTATAGAAAAAGTAATTGGCGATATTCCCTGTCATTTGCCCACCGAAATCATCGTCGTCGATAATGGGTCAACCGACCAAACTGCAAAATTAGCCGCCGCAATGGGTGCACGCATTGTTCGAGAAAATCGCCGTGGATACGGTTCTGCCTGCCTCGCGGGCATAGCAGCAACCAATAATCCAGACATCGTCGTCTTTCTCGATGGCGACTACAGCGATCACCCCAACGAAATGCCAAACCTGATTGCGCCCATCCTGGAAAACCGAGCCGATCTCGTGATTGGCTCGCGCGTTTCAGGCAATAGTGAACCCGGTGCGCTGATGATTCAGGCGCGTTTTGGCAACCGTCTGGCTACCAGCCTCATCAAAATCCTCTTTGGCGTATCCTACACAGATCTGGGACCTTTTCGGGCAATCCGCTATTGGGCACTCAGAGACTTAGATATGCAAGATAAAACCTTTGGGTGGACAGTAGAAATGCAGGTCAAAGCAGCAAAAAAGGCGTTAAAAATACAAGAAGTGCCAGTAAGTTATAGAAAACGCATCGGCGTTTCCAAAATTACTGGCACTTTAAAAGGCACCCTCAAGGCAGGGTGGAAAATTTTATTTACAATTTTTAAGTATTGGTTTACGAGGTGAGAAGTGAGGGGCCTCACTTCTTTGCGCCATCTATATGCTGCTCCAAACGCCTGAGAGCATCATCTATGCGAATGCGACCTTCTCGACGTCGAGTGCGATGACGCACAATTTGATTGGCAATATCAAATGCAGCCATTAGTGCAATCCGAGCGGTATCACCTGTGTCTTCGATCGCGGCAATCAGGTTCATTTTTTGATCGACAAAATTTGAAATTTTAGAGGTATATTCCCCCGACTCCTCACTACTGAGTACATATTCAGAGCCAAAGATCGTCACCCTGGTCTTATGTAAATCATCAGAATGGGCCATAATATAGCTTTACTAAAGTTATGCCGTGCGTCCAGCAGTCAGTTCCCCCCACTCCCCCTATCAGAACTATAATCACGGCTTTGCCACAAGGTCCATGCGAACCACACCATCGGTAGCGGGGACCTCCAATTCCACGATCCACCCTTTGACGACCTCACCTCTTACAACAATTTCTTTGGCTTCTTTTGAAAGGATTTTAGCATCTTCTGATACACGCGCCAGCGCGCGACACTTGTCATCATCCACGCAGAAATAACGCTGAATCCGCGCTTCGGGCATTCCCCCAAGTCTGGGACATTCGGCTTCTTGTTTTTCGTCTTTCATAACAGAACCTGTTAAAAGTCTTGGGTCTCTATCCCTCTACTTCTGAAGATATAAACCGTGAGTTTTAATATAATCTACGACAGCGTCGGGAACAAAAAAAGAAATCGGTCTTCCGGTGCGTACGCGTTCTCTAATCGCCGTTGACGAAATATCCAGCAGAGGTGTTTCAATAAACTGCATCTTAGACTTGAAAGCGGGATCAACGCGCTCGCGCTCAAAACCCGGGCGTTCAGCCACGAGTACATGAGCTATATCCAACACGCCTTCGGGGTCAAACCAGTCGCCCATTTCAACGGCATTATCAGCGCCAATGATCAAAAATATATTTGTGTCCTCACCCATATTCCTGCGCAAATGACGCAAGGTATCAATCGTATAAGATTTCCCGGAGCGCGATAACTCGAATCGACTCAGTTTAAATCCCGGATAATCGCGCACGGCCAGACTGACCATCCTCGCGCGATCTTCGGCCGAAGTCATCGTGTGTTTGAGCGGCGGGTCGCCCGACGGCATAAACACAACCCGATCGAGCGCACATTGGAGCATAATTTCCTGCCCGATAATTAAATGCCCGATGTGAATGGGATCAAATGTCCCTCCAAAAATGCCAACGCGCTTTGTCATCCTAAGGTTTTTCAACGCGCAATTTGGACTGCGCTTTTTTTATTTTTTCCATCTCTTCAATGACTTTTTCCTTCAACTTCGCGGGCAAATCCCGCCCTATCAACAACGTAAGCTCGTTGAGCGCCTCGTCGAGTGCCCCGGTCTTAAAATTGACCTGTGCAATGATAAAACGCGCCTCTAAAGCAGCCTCAGTATCGGGATATTCCTTCAATATGCCTTCGGCGTAGAGTTTGGCCGAGGAATAATATTTCCACAGGATATAATCGTATGCAATCATGATGTCCTTGCGGGCCAGTTGATTGCGCAACGCGTTAATTCTATTCTCTGCCTGAGAGACGAGATCGCTTTGTGGATAATCTTCAATAAACCGCGCAAATTCTCGAATTGCCTTGTGCGTTTCATCCTGATCGTGGTGAATATCGCGCGCATCCTGATAATAACACTCGCCAATCTGGAACCGGGCTTCTGCGGCATAAGGACTCACGGGATATTCATTGAGCAGGCGTTCGTATTCAAAAATAGCCGTTACATAATCTTTTTGACACTGATAAGCTTTGCCCAACCCAAATTGCGCCTCATCTGACAAATGAGATCCGGGAAAATCCGATAGCATATTTCTAAACAATAACTCGGCGTCGTAGCACTTCTTATTTTTTAGTGCATCTTGCGCGTCTTTGTAATAAACCTCTGGACTCAAGCGCCTGTATTTTTTTTGTGCACATCCCACACTCAACGCGATCAGACACGCACAACAAATATGTAAAAATCGTTTCATGATCCGCCAATCTGCATGATCTTAAGAGAACTATGTAACATGTCGTCCTGTCTGATAAACGATGCAGATTCTGTAATGTTCCCCAGTTCTAAAACAAAAAAGGGCGCGTTTTTCTCGCGCTTGATTTCAAACTCACCAAAAGTATAAGGACTTTCACAACATAAGCAAACGCACCTGTCAAGTCAAGAATACCGACCTGGTGAAAAACATATAATCCCAACCTCTTGACTTGCACAAGAGATTTTCGCATGAATGTTTAAGTACCTGAACAAAACCCGAGAGATTCTCCATGTCTCGCGTTCTCGTCATAGGCAGTTCCAATACCGATCTGGTTATTCGCGCCAATAAATTGCCATCGCCGGGGGAAACAGTACTCGGCGGCGCGTTCTTTACCGCTGCAGGCGGCAAAGGCGCCAACCAGGCCGTTGCCGCAGCCCGCGCAGGGGCGCAGGTCACATTTATAGCGCGCCTGGGGTGTGATGATTTTGGTGCGCAAGCTCTATCGGCCTTTCAACGCGAGATGATCGACACCCAATGGATTGTATCCGACCCCCATCTGCCTTCAGGCGTTGCTTTTATCCTCGTGGATGATCGTGGTGAAAACAGCATTGCGGTCGCTTCAGGCGCAAATGCGGCCCTGTCACCCGATCAAATCCAAGATCAGGTCTATGAGAATGCAGAAATATGCTTGCTTCAACTCGAAATCCCGCTTGAAACCGTCGTCCATGCCGCATCTTTATCGAGAAAAAATAAGACCCGCGTCGTACTCAATCCAGCGCCAGCAGCAGACCTGCCAGCCGAAATCTGGTCTCACCTGTTTCTCATTACGCCCAATCAAACTGAGACCGAATACCTCACGGGAATCCCTCCCAACAGCTCTCAAAATATCGCAAAGGCAGCCGACAAACTCCTCCAAAAAGGCGCTCAAAACGCGATCATCACCCTGGGAGCACAGGGCGCGTTTTTGGCGACACCAGATCAAACTTTACACATACCGGCTTTTAAAGCTACACCAATAGATACCACAGGTGCCGGCGATGCCTTTAATGGCGCGCTATCCTGCGCCTTAAGCGAAAACCAATCCCTTGAAACCGCCATTCGCTTTGCGTGCGCCGCAGGCGCTCTCACCGTCGGCAAAGCAGGTGCTCAACCCGCGATTCCCACCAGAGATCAAATCGACGCGCTATTGGCGAATCTCCCTTGACGACAGCCCCGGCTTGTCCTATATTCCTATTCCCTTTCCCAGACTCCCCTCCCCCTCTCCCTGATGCCATCCCGTATCAGAAAGGAAATCTAATGGGTTTGAGGAAAGCGAACGCGATCAGGCTCGATTTCGATGACCTCGTCAAAGAACTCGACGATTTCGAGCAAGACATTAAAACCCTTCAGGAACGCATAGACCAACTCATCACCAACGCTCGAGAAAAACCGATCGGAGCCGTTGCCAGAGAAGGCGATATGAGCACAACCTGAACACACAACCAAACAGGCGGGTATTTTTCCCGCCTGTTATTTTTTTTCACAATGTTCTACACCATTATTTTTGCCACTGTCCTCATCGTTGTCATATTGGCAAAATACCTCTACAAACCCGTTGAACGCTGTCCCGAATGCAACACCCCGCGCGAGTCCGATCATCCGATATGCCCGTGCGGATATGTTTTTGAATTTCCCGATGATGACGATCCCCTCGAATACGGTGACCCGGAAGATCAGTAAAGGAATCCCCATGACCCTCACCGCACTCTCTCCCCTCGACAATCGCTACACGAGCCGCTTGACAGATCTCGTTCCCTGTCTCTCGCATTTTGCGCTAATAGCCTATCGCGTGCAAATCGAAATCGAATGGTTGCGCTTCCAATCAGAGCATCCCGTACTCACACACGTCCGCACATTCACCGATGCCGAACACCAGATATTGAAGTCCTGGATAGAAACTTTCGATGAACAGCAGGCCCAGCGCGTTGTTGCAATCGAAAGAGTCACCAATCACGATGTCAAATCCGTCGAATACTACGTCAGAGAACGCCTTGAGGAAACATCGCTCGCCGACGTCTGTGAAGCCGTGCATTTTTGCTGCACCTCTGAGGACATCAGCAATCTCGCCCACGCGCTCATGCTCAAATCCGCTATCAAAGATGTCTTTCTTCCACTGGCACAGGAAGTTATACAAATCACTTCACAACTCGCGCAGGACACCAAAAGCCTCCCCATACTCGCGCGTACACACGGTCAACCCGCCACCCCGACCACAATGGGCAAAGAACTCGCCGTATTTGTCTATCGCTGGCAGCGGCAGATCAAACAGGCCACACAGCTCGAATACCTCGGCAAATTCAATGGTGCCACCGGCAATTACAACGCGCATGTCGCGGCTTATCCCGAAGTGTGCTGGCACGACCTCGCCCGCGATTTCGTCCAGCGTCTCGGTCTCACATTCAATCCCCTCACCACGCAGATTGAATCGCACGATTATATGGCCGAAATTTTTCACCTGATCGTCCGCTTCAACACCATCTCACTCGACTTTGCCCGCGACATGTGGACATACATATCTCTATCCTATTTTCGCCAGAAAACAGTCGCATCAGAAGTCGGATCCTCGACCATGCCCCACAAAGTCAATCCCATCGACTTTGAAAATGCCGAAGCCAATCTGGGCATCAGCACAGCCCTGCTCGAACACCTATCGACCAAATTACCCGTCTCACGCCTCCAGCGCGATCTGTCCGACTCCTCAGCCAGCCGCAATATTGGCCCGGCCATCGGCCATGCGTGTCTCGCCCTGAAATCCATCCTGAATGGTATGGGCAAGGTCGCCATCGATAAACAGGCCATTGCCGGCGATCTCGAAAACGCCTGGGAAATCCTCGGCGAAGCCGTGCAAACCGTCATGCGGAAAACTGGATATGAAAACGCCTACGAACTTATGAAAGACCTCACCCGAGGTACAGACATTACAAAGACCGATCTCGACGACTTTCTCAACTCCCTCGCCCTCCCCCAGGAAGACCTCAAAAACCTGAAAAACCTGACGCCTGAATCCTATATAGGACTTGCCCCGCAGCTTGTGGATGATATTTTGTAAAGGCGTGGGGCTGGGGACTGGTGGAGACAAACTGTCCATCGTGAACTGGCCTGGACTGCGACCAGTCATGCTCGAATTACTCGCCTTCATACACCGTTGCACACTTCACACTTCATCCTTCACACTTCATCATGTCCTTTGAATTTGAACACCTCGCCATACCCGACGTCATTCTCGTTCGCGCAAAGCGATTTTCCGACGATCGCGGTTTTTTTGTCGAAACGTACAAACGAGACGACTTCAAAGCCAACGGCATTTCAGAAATGTTCGTTCAGGATAACCACTCTCACTCTACCCGCGGCGTGCTGCGCGGATTGCACTACCAAAAAGTCCCCCGCGCACAGGGCAAACTCATCCAGGTGCTCAAAGGCGAAATATACGATGTTGCCGTCGATATTCGACGGGGGTCCCCCACTTATGGTCAATGGACCGGCATTCATCTTTCCGAAGCGCGATCCGAACTCCTGTATGTTCCCCCCGGCTTTGCACACGGATTTTGCGTTCTCAGCGAGATGGCGGACTTCACATACAAATGCACGGATATTTACGCGCCAGAGACCTATCGCGGTATTTCCTGGGATGATCCCAACTTAGGCATTTCCTGGCCGATAAAAAATCCTATCCTTTCCAGGCGCGATCAAAATCTTCCCCCACTCAAAGAGGCAGACAACAATTTCATTTACTGAGGACCCCATGAGCCTGAAGCATTTCTTTCGCATGCCTGCTCTCTCCCCCACGCAGCAACACACCCTGCTCCAATTGTCAAGACAACGCGTTTCTACACACATTCACGATATTGAAACCGAATACTGTTTCAACATACAAATAGGCAGTCCGCTTTCTGCCGGCCAGCAAAACCGACTCATCTATCTGCTATCCGAAACCTTTGAGGCAGATCAATTCGCAGAACAGTCCTTTCTTACGGGGCCTGGCACGATCCTCGAAGTGGGACCGCGCATGAATTTTTCCACAGCATGGTCAACAAATGCCACGGCAATATGCCACGCCTGTGGGATCACGCAAATTTCTCGCATCGAACGATCGCGGCGTTACCTCATCAAGCCAGCCTTAAGCCTGGATCAGCAGAATATCTTTTTGTCCCTCGTACACGACCGCATGACCGAATGCCTGTATCCCAATCCCCTTACCTCCTTTGACTCCGATGCAAAACCAGAACCCGTGTCCGAGATTCCCCTCGTAGAAGGGGGTCGCCGCGCCCTCGAAAAAATCAATCGCACCATGGGCCTGGCATTCGACGAATGGGACCTCAATTATTATACAGATCTCTTTCTCGACGAGATCGGACGCAATCCCACCAACGTCGAATGTTTTGACATTGCCCAATCCAATAGCGAACATTGCAGACACTGGTTTTTCAAAGGCCGCCTCATCATCGATGGCGAAGAGATACCCGATCACCTCATCGCCATGATTCAATCGACACTCAAAGCCAACCCCAACAATAGCACCATCGCCTTCAAAGACAATTCCAGTGCCATCCAGGGGTATCCGATACGCACTATTGTACCCACTACCATCGGTAATCCCTCTCCTTTTACATTCTCAGACCGCGCCTGTGACATCATCTTCACTGCGGAAACCCACAACTTTCCATCGGGTGTTGCCCCTTTTCCCGGCGCAGAAACAGGTACGGGCGGGCGCATCCGGGATGTGCAAGCCACGGGCCGCGGCGCGCTCGTCATAGCGGGTACAGCGGCGTATTGCGTGGGCAATTTGTATATCCCTGGATACGATCTGCCCTGGGAAAATCCCAAATTTCAATATCCCGATAACCTCGCTACCCCCTTACAAATCGCAATTGAAGCCAGCAATGGAGCCTCGGATTATGGCAACAAATTTGGCGAACCCCTCATACAGGGCTACACGCGATCCTATGGTATGCGCCTGCCCAATGGAGAACGCAGAGAATGGATCAAACCCATTATGTTCAGCGGCGGGATCGGTCAGATGGACGCGCGCCATACAAACAAAGAAAAGCCTGAACCCCAAATGCTCGTCACCAAAATCGGTGGGCCAGCCTATCGCATTGGCATGGGGGGCGGCGCTGCATCGAGCATGGTGCAGGGCGAAAACGAAGCCGAGCTCGATTTCAACGCCGTACAGCGCGGCGATGCAGAAATGGAACAAAAGCTCAACCGCGTGATCCGCGCCTGTGTCGAACTCGGTGATCAAAACCCCATTGTCAGCATCCACGACCAGGGCGCGGGTGGCAACTGCAATGTACTCAAAGAAATCGTTGAGCCAGCAGGTGCCCGCATCGATATTCGCGCCGTGCCCGTTGGAGATGAAACCCTATCTGTACTCGAAATCTGGGGCGCCGAATATCAGGAAAACAATGCCCTGCTCATCCGTCCCGAACACGCCCGTCTCTTCGACGCCCTCTGCAAACGCGAAAAGGTCATCTACGCTTTTGTCGGCGAAGTAACCGGCGATGGACGCGTGGTAGTCTTCGATAGCACAGACAACACCACACCCGTTGACCTCGATCTGGAAAAAGTCCTTGGCGATATGCCGCAAAAGCCATTCAAACTCGACCGCTTTCCCATCCGCACAGAACCACTCATCCTGCCCGAAAATCTGACCGTTAAGAAAGCGCTTGACCGCGTGCTTCGCCTCGTTTCTGTTGGTTCCAAACGATTTCTCACCAACAAAGTTGACCGCTGTGTAACCGGGCTTGTCGCACAACAGCAATGCGTGGGACCACTCCAGATAACCGCAGCAGATGTCGCTGTCATTGCACAAAGCCATTTTGGCACGACTGGTGCCGCCACCGCCATTGGCGAACAACCCATCAAGGGTCTCATCAATCCCGCGGCGATGGGGCGCCTGTGCGTGGGCGAAATGCTCACCAATATCGCCTGGGCGCGGCTGAGTGCCATCGAAGACATCAAGTGTTCTGGCAACTGGATGTGGGCGGCCAAATTGCCTGGAGAAGGCGCAGCACTTTACGATGCGGCCCTCGCTCTCACGGATATTCTGCTCGAATTGGACATTGCTATAGATGGCGGCAAAGACAGCCTCTCGATGGCTGCAATCGCACCGGGAGAGGATGGCGACGAAACGGTCAAAACACCCGGCACACTCGTCATATCGGGCTATGTCACCAGTCCCGACATTACACAGACCGTCACCCCCGACTTAAAATATCCCGATGAAGGCCTCATACTTTACGTCGATCTCGGCGCAGACAAACATCGCCTCGGCGGGTCTTCTCTAGCCCAGGTGTACGAGCAACTCGGCAACGAGTCGCCAGATGTCGATGATCCCGCCCTGCTCAAACGCGCGATTGGCGCACTCCAATCCTGTATAGCAAAAAATTACATTGCCTCGGGACACGACCGCAGCGATGGCGGTCTTATCACCGCGCTTTTAGAAATGGCTTTTGCTGGCAACTGTGGTATTCAGATCGATCTTCAAACCCGTGCCAATGCAATTTTCTCGCTCTTTTCCGAAGAACTCGGCCTCGTCTTTGAAGTGCGTCCCAAAAATCTGACGATTGTGCGAGAAATTTTTGAAAAAGCTGCCGTGCCTATCCAGACCATTGGAAAAGTAACCTCCAGTCCCTACATCCAGATTTCTGTCAACAACCAGCGCGTTCTCAAAAGTCCCATGCCCGAATTGCGCGACTTATGGGAAGCTACGAGTTTCCAACTCGAACGCAGGCAGACCAATCCGTCCTGCGTCGCACAAGAAGAGGCGTCTTTGCACGCGCGCACAGGTCCTAAATTTACTGTTCCCATTGAGCCAATACCCACGCCACCCGCCATCCTCAATGCGAGTCGCAAGCCCGCAGTCGCCATCGTGCGTGAAGAGGGCAGCAATGGAGACCGCGAAATGACCTCTGCATTTTTTGCAGCGGGCTTTGAACCCTGGGATGTGACCACCAGCGATCTCTTATCTGGTACCATCGCACTCGACGATCGGTTCAGAGGAGTCGTGTTTGTAGGTGGATTCAGCTACGCCGATGTGCTCGACTCGGCCAAAGGGTGGGCTGGCGTGATTCGCTTCAACGACGGCCTACGCGCTCAATTCGATACCTTCTACAACCGCCCGGATACCTTCAGCCTCGGCGTGTGCAACGGCTGTCAACTTATGGCCCTGCTCGGCTGGGTTCCATTTCCCGGCCTTGCCAACGCGGCACAACCCCGGTTTATTCGCAACGAATCCGCGCGTTTTGAATCCCGTTTTTCCACTGTGCAAATTCAGGACAGTCCAGCGATTATGTTCAAAAACATGGCCGGTGCATCCCTCGGCGTGTGGGTCGCGCACGGCGAAGGCCGCGCATTTTTCCCCCGCACAGACGTACTCGACCGCATCATAGATGAAAACCTCTCCCCCGTGCGCTATGTCGATGACAACAATACCGCAACCGAAGCCTATCCCTTTAACCCAAATGGTTCGCCACACGGTATTGCCGGTCTTTGCTCCCCCGATGGTCGCCACCTCGCCATGATGCCCCATCCCGAACGCACCTTTCTCAAGTGGCAATGGGGCTATATGCCAGCGCACTGGAAACGCGATCTTCAAGCATCTCCATGGCTCCAAATATTTCAAAACGCCCGCGAGTGGTGTGAGGGTAAAACGTAAGACGGGAGACGTAAGAGGTGCGTGCAAGCCCTGCCGCTCACTGACAGTTCTATCACTGGAGTCATCATCAGAAAAAGAGAACGCCCCAGCATTGTTGTGCTGGGGCGTAAGTTAATCCTGAATCAGACAGGTTTATGCTTTAGAAAATAGAAACTACAGGCATTACACCGTAATACGCGCGATGATTTTCCACGGGGGGAATCCTATCGATCTTTTCACTACCCGATCTTAGCGTCTCACCCTCTGTTATCGCAGACCAGGGATCGGAAATACCGGTACCACAAAACGACGAGTTCCTATTGCCCGGAACTCGTGTACACATAGACCTTCTCATCATCCGGATCAACCACATAGAACTGGTCGTTGGCATACGTGATGCCTGCCGGATAATTATTATGTCTATGCAGATCGAAGTCTGCACTTGCATCACGCTGCCCAGAACTCGTGTACGCATAGACCTTCTCATCGATCCAATCAACCACATAGAATCGGTTGTTGGCATACGTGATGCCTTCCGGGCTACCATTGTCTCTATGCAGATCGAAGTCTGCACTTGCATCACGCTGCCCGGAACTCGTGTACGCATAGACCTTACTCCCACCACCTAACGCATCATCAACCACATAGAATCGGTTGTTGGCATACGTGATGCCTTCCGGATCCTCGTTCTCTCTATGCAGATCGAAGTCTGCACTTGCATCACGCTGCCCAGAACTCGTGTACGCATAGACCTTCTCATCGATCCAATCAACCACATAGAATCGGTTGTTGGCATACGTGATGCCTTCCGGGCTACCATTGTCTCTATGCAGATCGAAGTCTGCACTTGCATCACGCTGCCCGGAACTCGTGTACGCATAGACCTTACTCCCACCACCTAACGCATCATCAACCACATAGAATCGGTTGTTGGCATACGTGATGCCTTCCGGATCCTCGTTCTCTCTATGAAGATAGAAAGATGTGCTCGGCGGCGTCCCACCACCACTTCCCGATTGCTCGGAACCCGTGTACACATAGACCTTATCAAGCACATCAACCACATAGAATTGGTCGTTGGCATACGTGATACCACTCGCTATAATGTTGTTGCTATCCAGATCGAAGTCTGCACTTGCATCACGCTGTCCGGAACTCGTGTACACATAGACCTTCTTATCGATCCAATCAACCACATAGAATCGGTTGTTGGCATACGTGATGCCTGCCGATCTCTTGTTCTCTCTATGCAGATCGAAGTCTGCACTTGCATCACGCTGTCCGGAACTCGTGTACGCATAGACCTTCTCATCGAACCCATCAACCACATAGAATCGGTTGTTGGCATACGTGATACCATACGCGATAATGATGTCGATATCCAGATCGAAGTCTGCACTTGCATCACGCTGTCCGGAACTCGTGTACGCATAGACCTTCTCATCGAACCCATCAACCACATAGAATCGGTTGTTGGCATACGTGATACCATACGCGATAATGATGTCGATATCCAGATCGAAGTCTGCACTTGCATCACGCTGTCCGGAACTCGTGTACGCATAGACCTTATCATCGTCCACATCAACCACATAGAACCGGTTGTTGGCATACGTGATGCCTTCCGGGCTACCATTGTCTCTATGCAGATCGAAGTCTGCACTTGCATCACGCTGCCCGGAACTCGTGTACGCATAGACCTTACTCCCACCACCTAACGCATCATCAACCACATAGAATCGGTTGTTGGCATACGTGATGCCTTCCGGATCCTCGTTCTCTCTATG
>JAPOXY010000028.1:0-1393 GCA_026706845.1 Gemmatimonadota bacterium | reverse complement strand
AGTCTGCACTTGCATCACGCTGTCCGGAACTCGTGTACGCATAGACCTTCTCATCCCCCTCAGTAGAAAATTCTCCCTCATCAACCACATAGAATCGGTCGTTGGCATACGTGATGCCGTTCGGATCCTCGTTCTCTCTATGCAGATCGAAAGGCGTACTCGTTGGCGGCGTCCCACTGCCGCCGCTACTACCGCCGTTAGAAGGCGACACTTGCTGACCAAAGCTGCTGCTAAATATCAGAAAATCGGAAAATCCAATTGCGCCATCGCTGTCCAGGTCATATTTGGCTTCATACCTTCCATCTCCTTGACGTGATCCGAACTGCCCTGCAAACGCCAAAAAGTCAGCAAAGCCAACCCGACCATCGCCATCAAAATCGGGAGAGATCATGGCATTGAACGAGATCGCATTTGTTGTCGTGATTACGTCGCTCGATGCCGCGCTTTCAGCAAGCGTAACTTGCTTAATGCCAAGGGTAAATTCCTTATTCGTAACATCCGCTACGGTGGAAAACTCAGCCCTTGCCAGAAAACCGGAAGATGGCAAAGTAACAGGCGTAGTAGCCGCAAAATTCGCGCCCGTCGCTTCTGGAATCGCAAGGGCAAAAGCACTATTCTCGACCTTGTCAAGCGTTAAAACAGACGCATCAAAATCAAATAGGATTTTCACACCCACCAGCGATGTGGTAACACCCTTTGCGAAAACCTCAACAACGATCTTCGTGCCCTGCCCTGAAACAACGCCTGATGTGACGCCATCATCTATCTGGTTGCCTGTCCCGCCATCAGTAATCAGGTCAAGCGACAAAACAGTATTTGCGTTGGGTCCAACAGCAATTTTTGCGCGTCTTTCAGGCTCTACCTCCGCTGCCATCGCCTCTTTTTCTTTCTGCATTTTGACCTTGAGTGCGGCCAGGCGTTCAAGAATTTTTGCGCGTCTTTCAGGCTCCTCTCCCGCTGCCATCCCCTCTTTTTCTTTCTGCATTTTGGCCTCGATTGCGGCCATGCGTTCAAGCCACTGCGCCATCTTGCGATCAGCGATTTTTGCACGCCTTACGGACTCCGAAGTATTGGTATCTGTGGCGTCAGCAGCGGCGTGCCGACCCATCAGGACCAGCAATGCCAGCACAATCATCAGCAAGCTAGTTGACAAAATATGCTTGCCCATGGGAAGCCCTCCAAAAAATGTAATTGATTTTAGGGTTGTGAGTTCTACGCGATTCTTATGATTGTTTTTAGATACTTACGTAGTGGATTCCACACAGACAGTGTAGCCCTGCCTTTTCGCCATTATTTCAGCAACATCATGCGCTGAACCTGGATAAAGTCACCCGCTGACATGCGATAAATGTAAATACCACTGGCGACTTGCTTGCCAAATTCATCTGTGCCA
>JAPOXY010000027.1 GCA_026706845.1 Gemmatimonadota bacterium | reverse complement strand
CGTCAACACTACGCCATTATCTCTGGCAGCCTGCACCATCTCCTCGGCCTCTGGACCAGTCAGTGACATGGGCTTTTCAATCAGCATGTGCTTCTTTGCCGCTGCCACCTTGAGCGCATCCGCATAATGCGCTGCCGAATGCGTCGCGATCAAAACCAACTCGATATCCCAACCGAGAAATTCATCGAGATTATCAGTCGCACGCATGCCCTCGGCAACCGCCTCTTCCCGCCTGGATTCCGTAATATCGCACACCCCCACCACATCGTACAACCCCGTCCCGCGCATCGTTCTCAGATGACCGCCAGCCACCCGCCCGAAACCGATAATACCCGCCTTGATCTTTTCCATTTATTCTTCCTCATCATCTCCGTATTCTTCACTGCAATAAGCCGCGCGCAACTCGGCAATATTGGTCGCCTTCTCAACGCGCGCATGAACTGTCTCGTTGGATTCATTCGGCCCCGATCCACGCGGAACCGTAGTCGTTATCAAGCTCGCGATACATGCTGTGAGCATGATCTATGGTGCCTTCGCCGTTTTGAACCGCGTATTCGAGTACCATGGACGGGCTGGTCACGCGGAAATACGCGGCGCCCAGGACACCCTGCCGCCCCCACCATCCAAAGTATGTGTCCTCGATCTCGGCCACCACGGTTTTCATTTTCTCAGCATAGTCGTCATTGTTCATGAAACCCAAACGGGTCTCGATCACATCCAGGAGTAACGTTCTCTGCATAGCTGTAAGTTCGCTTCCCTTAATGCCTTCCGGCGCAACTGTTGCACCATACTTTCCTGGCCCCAGCAAGAGGTCGATGGGCTGCTCTGCACGAACGGCTTGTCCTTTCTGTTCGTCCGTAAGGCTATTCATGAACGCTTGCGCTGCCGCAGTTTCCCTCTGCGTAATGAAGATTTCGTCACCGTCAAGGCGCAAGTGCAGCGGTTGGCCACCAGTCAGCATCGGTGAAAAGGAAACGTTCGGTCCGAATACTGTGGCGTTTAATGCGAGATGGTGCCCGCCGAACTGGAACATCCAGGGCTCTGTACTTGACGGTTCACCGAGAAATGCAGCGTAAAAGTACTCACTGCCGTATTTCATGACGCCGAACAGGTCTCCTGAGATCAGTAAGTCTTCTGCGGCCAGTTGATAAGTGATATTTTTCACACCGTCTTCACTCAAGAGTTCACCAAGGAGCTTATCGAGATTCGCCCGCTGTATTGCAGAGAGAACACCGAGCTTTACACCACCACGCGGAACCATACCCTCAGGAAAGTTGGACCAATTTGAACGCTGTGCGTTATCGGTAAACCGATATGTCGCCGCTTGTCTCTGATTGTCGTCCAGTGAGTCCAGAAAGAGCCTTGCAGCCGCCACGATGGCCACTGTCTTCTCGTCGGCAGCAGGCAGGTCGTGAGCGTGCTTGAGATTGATCTCTACTGGTAAGGGAACCGCTCCAAAAAAGACCCGAGCTACAATATCGGGGTGAAAAAACAGATAGACGAAAACTGCGGCAACGACAATCACTGCACCGAGAAGGTAGATCAACACGCGTTTCATGGATCCCGCCTTGATCTTTTCATTTATTCTTCCTCATCATCTCCGTATTCTTCACCGCGATAAGCCGCGCGCAACTCGGCGATATTGGTCGCCTTCTTAACGCGCTCTTGAAGCGCCTCTTCCCCTGCGATCAGTTCCTTCACATTCGCCAGCACCTCTGCCATCCGATCTGCGGGAAACTTCACCGCGCCATTTTCATCCATGTGAATAATCTCACCAGGCGCAACATCCATCCCGCAAATCGACACCGGAATATTCACCGCCTGCACAGCCTGATCGCCATGGCCCGGCGATATACCCGTCAGCAAATACTGAAATTCCATCGGACGGATTTCATCGATATCTCTCGACGGCCCATTTGACACGCACCCCACGCACCCCAGCGCTTTCATCGTCGTCGTCATATTGCCGCCCGCAAGCCCCACCTTACCCGCAATCTCCGGCGGGAATTTCTGCTCCAGCGCCAGTATCGTCGGCTTGGGCGACGCATCCAGCGCCTCGGACACATCCATAAACGACAACCGGTTAAACCCCGCATCCGGCAACCCAAAAGTACACGTCACAGCATACCCGCACCGCGCGCCGAGTTCTGGATACATACACTTAATCGTCTGATCCGTGTACCAGTTCTCAACCCACGGATTATAAAGCCCCAAACACAACGGATTACTCGGATACGTCGCCACCACATTTGTAATGGACGGCGTATCGAAATTCTCCAGCTCCTTCAAAATCTCCTGCTCTGTCATGGTAATCTCCTTAAAAGACGGTCAGCCCGCCCAGCTCATCGGGCGACCACAGGGGGTCGCCCCTACTGACCAATTCACCACTTCACACTTCATCCTTCACACTTCTCACGTCTTCCCCACTTTCACCACATGCTCTTGATCCCAATCCTGGATCAACGGTTCCAGATCATCCCAAAACGCTTCGGGAATTTCAATACTGCCAGCTTCGGCATTTTGAATCGTCTCCGCTTTGTTTCGCCCCCCGCAAATCGCCGTCGCAATCAACGGATGTCGCGTACACCACTGCAGCGATGCAGCCACCAGTGGAATGCCATAATCGTCGCAAAGCGCTTTTATCCTCCCAACGCGGTCCAAAACCGCCTGACTAAAATTGCGATTCACATAAGAATGTCCGGGCAAGGGTCCCGTCGCCAGCAAACCGCGCTCCAGAGGCGTAGCAAGCGCAATCCCCACATTGTGTTTTTCAGCACCGGGAAAAATGAATGTATCCGCCGTGCGATTCAACAAACTCCACGCATCGGGAACCACCGAAGCATCAAACTCGCCCGTATCAATATAGGGACCATTTGAATCGGGATCATTCGCAGCAATACCGATAAAACGCACCACACCCTCATCCTGCAATTTTCGCAACGCCCCAAGCGCGCCATCTTTTGCCATCACCTGCTGCATGGGAAAATCCATCGGATCGTGAATGTACAACACGTCAAACGCATCCAGCCCCAACCGCTCCTGGCTGTCTTCCACCTGCTGCATCACCCCGTCGAAAGAGAAATCGTATTCATTTCCCGATCTCCCCACTTTTGTCGTCACCGTACACTTGCCAGCCAGATCAGGGCGTTCGCGCAACGCGCGACCAATAATCTTCTCGCTCACGGTATTCCCGTAAAGTGGCGCCGTATCGACCAGCGTACACCCGGCCTCAATAGCAGCCACCACATTCACTACACCCACATCTTCATCGACTCCAGGCAAAAAATGACCATCTGCCCCCATCACACGAGCGAGAAATGCCGTGCCAAAACTGACGATTGGAACCTCCAACCCCGTTCTGCCCAATATCTTACTCTGCATCGCAAATCTCCTCCTGAAAAAACCCCTCGCATAATAGACGACAGAACCCCGCGTGTCAATGCGAAAAAATCCCTGTGCTGTGTTGGAAATTAAAACAGCGATCCAAGCCTGTCCGGACGGATGGTAGGAAAAATAAAAAATAACCTTGACAGTCCATATCGTTTTCTGTAATACGTCATGTGTGGCTTGAAATGTGGAGAGTGCGCCCAAACTATCCCAGGTTTATTACGGCGCACCCGCGCCGGAGGTGAGATGTGTTCAAAGAACATGAGCAAATCGTGCTCACAGCCGATGTAGTCGGCGATGAAAGGGAAGAGCTGAAATCGGATGATGTATGCATCATCATCCACATCCACCCGAATGGGGAAACCCTTGTATCGATTTCGGGGGCGTAATGGGGCGCGATAGGAGCGCAATTGAATTAAAAAATCAACGGGTCCGACGAACTTGGGCAAGCAAGACATGTTCAATGATGGATAGTCAGGCTCGGGAGCTATGACAAGCTGTGACAAGGAACTGTGACAAGCCATCATAGAATCGTGGGAGAATAGTAGGTTGATGTATGTTGGACTGGAGCAGATGGTCTGAAGATAGGAAATCTATTGGGGTCTTATTGGAGGTCTTATTTCGATCTCACAACTCTCAGATAGAGGAAGAAGGGACGTAGAGGAGGGGACGTAGTGACCCGTTGCGCCTACATTTTTCTTGATGAAGCCGGAAATTTCGATTTCAGCGTTAATGGAACCCGCTATTTCGTTCTGACCAGCGTCAGCATGAGAAGACCCTTTGGGTGGTGTCAACTGATTGACGATTACAAGTACGACTGCATAGAATACGGTTTGGAGAACGAATACTTCCACTGCACCGATGACAATAAACATGTGCGGGGTAAGGTATTCGATATCATCGGCAACCATCTCAATAGCTTATGCATCGACTGCTTGGTGGTTGAGAAGGCCAAAACCAGCCCAATGCTACGGGAAGACAGGCGTTTCTACCCGGAAATGTTGGGCCATCTGCTGGAGTTTGTGTTACCCAAGGAGTTCGCGGTAGATGCCGATGAAGTCATCGTCATTACTGATATTATACCAGTAAACAAGCGGCGAAGGGCCATTGAGAAGGGCATTCAACAGGCGCTGACAGAGAAGTTAGCCCCTGGCATAAATTACCGCATTCTCCATCATGACTCCCGTTCCCACTATGGGTTGCAGGTGGCCGACTACTGTTGCTGGGCTGTGCATCGGAAATTGCAGACCGGAGAAACAACATGGTTCGACCAAATCCGGAAAGCAGTGCGTAGTCAGTTGGACATCTTTCAGAACGAGACGCGGTATTACTATTAATGTATTCGTCGGCCAAAAAAAATGACCCCCCCGACTACTCCATTTCTGGAGAGAGCCCCTTGGGCTCTTGTCATCGGGAGGGAACCTTTTGTTGTCGGGCTGAATGAATCATATCGAACTCATCCCGGGCACCCGACAAAACAAATATGAGCATGCACATCGCCCGTGTCAACCCCAAAAATGCGCTCTTGTGAATCCAACATAGCTGCTATTTTCACTGGCATTCAGGTTATAACCGACAAAATGATGTGCGGAAGGAACGATCACCGTGAATATTGATTCCATACACTTCAAGGGACACAGTTGTTTCAAAAAAGGGGACTTATATTCAATAGTGCCGGTGGTTTTGGGGGTGATTGGTTTTGGGTTATATTACAGGTTCCAGTGGTTTTTTCTTGCCACGGTCCACATTGTATATAATCCCCATAAATTTGTTTATTTTAGAAAGGAATTGAAATGTCAAGTATGGCTTGGGTAGGAGATCGTATTATTCAGAGAGTGGGAGAAGATGAATCGGAGTTAGGATATATAGGAGAAGATAGGAATACTGGAACTCACGTGTTATGGTTGAAGGATCATAATGGTGTATTTATAGGTAATGCAGGTTCGTAT
>JAPOXY010000026.1 GCA_026706845.1 Gemmatimonadota bacterium | reverse complement strand
TGGATAGGCGGTCTTCTTTGAGCTGGGTGTTGTAATAGTCGTTCACGTTGTCCAATCCGACCACCGAATGCCCCATTTCGAGCAGTCGCCTGGAGAGATGAAATCCAATAAATCCCGCAGCACCTGTTACGAGTACGTGTCGCGCAATATCAGGCATGTTTAATTTTTTTCCTTTCAATCGTCGTGAATACACAGGTTTGGTATTTATATAAAAATAAAAATAGTCATCCTGTTAAAAAAAAGCACGCTCTAAACAGAGCGTGCTTTTTCATTCCTATTTCTGAAGATATTACTCAACGCCTGACACGCGCAGCCGCATAAACGACCGTGCCAGTGCATTTTGTGCGCGTTCCACATCTACGTCTGGCGTGCGATTGTCCAGTCGCTCTTGTGCCCGATCTCGCGCAGCGCGCGCGCGTTCTATGTCGATCTCATCGCCAAATTCGGCTGCTTCTGCCAGGATGGTTGCTCCGTCACCCGATACATTGGCGAATCCACCGCTGATGGCGAGGGTGCGCTCGGTGCCGTCTGCTTCTCGGAAGCCGACCCGACCAATGCCAAGTGCGGCCAGCAGGGGTTGGTGACGCGCCAGTACGCCAAAGCTGCCGTCAAGGCCCGGTGCTTGAAAATGCTCAATTTCACCGGAGTACACGGTTTTTTCGGGTGTTACGATGTCTAATTGAAAAGTGGCCATTTTTGTTAAAGCGTTTTTGCTTTTTCTACTGCTTGCTCAATTGGTCCGATCATGTAAAATGCCTGTTCGGGCAGGTCGTCGTGTACGCCTTCGACGAGTTCTTTAAAACCGCGCACAGTGTCTTCTATGTTCACGTATTCTCCGGGTACGCCGGTGAATACTTCGCCCACTGTAAAGGGCTGTGTGAGGAATAGCTGGATGCGTCGCGCGCGTGCTACGACGATGCGGTCTTCGTCTGATAATTCGTCGATGCCCAGAATGGCGATGATTTCGCGCAGGTCGCGGTATCGCTGCAGGATCTGCTGTACCTGTTGTGCCACATCGTAGTGTTCGTCGCCCACTATGCGGGGGTCGAGGATGCGCGATGAAGATGCCAGCGGATCTACTGCGGGATACAGTACCTGGTCGGCGAGGGCGCGGTCGAGTACGATGCGTCCGTCGAGGTGGGAAAATGCCGTGACCACGCCGGGGTCGGTGTAGTCGTCGGCGGGTACATAGATGGCCTGGACAGATGTTATAGATCCCGTTTGCGTGGTGGTGATGCGCTCCTGCAAGCCGCCCATTTCGGTTGCCAGGGTCGGCTGATAGCCCACGGCCGATGGCATGCGGCCCAATAGTGCGGATACTTCTGCGCCGGCGAGAATAAAGCGGAAGATGTTGTCGATGAATAGCAATACGTCCTGGCCGTGTTCATCGCGGAAATTCTCTGCCATTGTCAATCCGGTCAGTGCCACGCGCTGGCGTGCGCCGGGCGGTTCGTTCATTTGGCCGAAGACCATGGCGGTTTTGTCGATTACGTCGGCTTCGATCATTTCGAGCATCAGGTCATTGCCTTCGCGCGTGCGCTCGCCCACGCCAGCAAATACGGAGTATCCGCCGTGTCCCGAAGCCACGTTGTTGATGAGTTCTTTTAAGACCACGGTTTTACCCACGCCCGCGCCACCGAATAATCCCAGTTTACCGCCGCGGGCAAATGGGCAGATCAGGTCCATCACTTTGATGCCTGTTTCGAGCATTTGATCGGATGTCACTTGCTCTTCGTGTTCGGGGGGATCGCGGTGCAGGGGCAGTCGCGGCGTGTCATTGGGCACCGGGCCCTTGCCGTCGATGGGGTCGCCAATCACATTGAACAAGCGGCCCAAAACATTTTCGCCTACGGGCACTGTGATAGGTCCACCTGTATCCACTACTGCGGTGCCGCGCACCAGTCCGTCTGTGGAATCCATTGCAACACAGCGCACCATATTTTCTCCCAGGTGTTGCTGCACTTCGAGCACCAGACGGGGGTCCGTGCCTTCGACTTCTAACGCATTGTATATGGGGGGCAGGTCGCCTTCAAATGCCACATCAATGACAACGCCCACGATTTCTTTGATCATACCCTGGTTCATAATTGGCCTCTCCACTACTGGGCAACGGCTTCGGCGCCGCCGATAATATCCATCAGTTCCAGCGTAATTGATGACTGACGTTCTTTGTTCATTTCGCGGGTTAGTTCTTCGATTACGTCACCTGCGTTTTTGGTCGCATTGTCCATTGCGCGCATCCGCGCGGCTTGCTCACCGGCATTGGATTCCAACAGGGCACGCCACACCTGAAAATTTACATGACGCGGGACCAGTGTCTCCAACAACACTTCCGGCGATGGTTCAAATAAATAGACACCTGCTGCTTCGCCTTCGCTGGGTGCAATGGGCAATAATTGTTCTGAGACGGGCTGTTGTTGTGCGACTGAGACAAAGGCATTGTAAATGAGCATTACGCGATCGACTTTACCCGATAAAAACCGGTTTACCGCGTCTTCGGCGATTGTTATAGCCGAGGCAAAGGACAGGTCGCGAAACACATCTTCATAGTCGTTGAGTATCTCGCAATTGCGATTTCTGAAAAAACTGCGTCCTTTGCGCCCCACTGCGATTATGCCATCATCGGGGGACATGTCATTGAATGCGTGGCGGCAGGAGTTGGTGTTAAAACTGCCGCACAAACCGCGGTCAGAGGTCAACACAATGAGTGCTGTGCGGTCGATCGCGCGTTCTGTCATCAGCGGATGTGAGAGCGATTCCATGCTGCTGAGTCGCTGTAAAACGCGGTCCAGTTGCTGTGCATAGGGCCGCGCAGCCGCAATGGCTTCTTGTGCCCGTCGCATGCGAGCCGCAGCCACGAGTTGCATGGCATTGGTTACGCTCTGGATATTTGTGATGCTTGCAACGCGCGTTCTCAGTTGTCTTAAGGTTGCCACATCCGGTCCTTTGTTCTCTTATACCGATACGCGGAAGCCGCGTTTGAAGTTCTCAATTATTTCTGTGAGTTTTTCGACATTTTCGTCGCTCAAATCTTCGCTTTCGCGGATTTCTTCCATCAACTCACTGTGGCCGATATGCGCCAGCAATTCTCGCTCAAAGCGCCGCACGTCTTCGGTGGGCAAATCATCGACCAAATTGGCGGCAAAGAGCGCCACGGTGAGTTCTTCCAGCGACATTGGAGAATACTGATCTTGCTTGAGGATTTCGATTAGTTTTTCGCCGTGGTTCAGCAAGTTCTGAGTTGAGGCATCCAGGCCTTCTGTGCCGAACATCGCAAAGGCTTTGACTTCGTTGTAGCGCGAGATGTCGGCTTTAATGGTTCTGGCAACGGCTTTCATCGCGCTCGTTTGTGCCGAACTACCCACGCGCGATACGGATGCGCCCACGTCCATGGCGGGGCGGATACCCGCGTAGAACAATTCGGGTTTGAGCAGGATCTGTCCATCAGTAATCGATATTACATTGGTGGGCACAAAGGTGGAGACATCGCCTTCCAGAATTTCAATGACGGGCAATGCGGTGAGCGAACCTGCGCCCTGTTCGTCGCTCATTTTGGCGGCGCGCTCGAGCAGGCGCGAATGCAAATAAAATACGTCGCCGGGATAGGCTTCGCGGCCCGGCGGGCGGCGCAATACCAGGGACATCTCGCGGTAAGCCCACGCCTGTTTGGATAAATCGTCGTAAATAATCAGCGCGTGTTCGCCCTTGTCGCGGAAATACTCGCCCATTGAGCAGCCCGAATAGGGGGATAGGAATTGAAGTGGGGCGGGTTCGCTGGCTGTGGCCGATACGACAATGGTGTATTCCATTGCGCCATTGGCTTCCAGTTCGGCCACGACTTTGGCCACTGTAGAGGCTTTTTGCCCAATGGCGACATAGATGCACTTTACGTCGCTGTCTTTCTGGTTGATGATGGTATCGACGCCAATCGCCGTTTTGCCCGTTTGCCGGTCGCCGATGATCAGTTCTCGCTGCCCCCGCCCGATTGGCACGGTTGAGTCGATTACTTTTAATCCGGTCATCAGGGCTTCGGTTACGGGCTGTCGCTCAATGACGCCGGGTGCCTTGCGTTCAATGGGAAGGGTTGCTTCGGGGTTGATTGGGCCTTTGCCGTCTATTGGCATGCCGAGTGGATTTACCACGCGACCGAGGAGGGCTTCGCCCACGGGCACTTCGGCAATGCGTCCGGTGCGTTTGGCCTCGTCGCCTTCGCGGATCAATGTGTCATCGCCAAATAACACACAGCCCACGTTGTCTTCTTCGAGGTTGAGCGCCATCCCCATAATGCCATTGGGAAATTCGACCAGTTCACTGGTCTGCACATTGCCCAGTCCCTGCACGCGGGCCACACCATCGCCCACCTGCTGGACGGTGCCGCTTTCATAGACATCTATTTCAGTCCTGGAATCCAGGATTTGCTGTTTGAGCAGTGCCGAAATTTCGTCGGGGCGAATCTGCAAATTCGTCGCCATGTTTTGCCTGCCTTACTTTTAATCAGACACGAGGCGCTGTCGCAACCGGTTGAGTTGCGTGGCCAGCGTGCCATCAAATACACGGTCGCCGAGCCGCACCACAAACCCGGCCTTTAATTGTTCGTCTATTGTGGTTTCCAATCGCACCTGCTTGCCAGAATAGGTCGAGAGTTTTGCAATTAATTGCGTTTCCTGTTCAGAGGACAGGGGCGCAGCGACCGTCACCTGCGCTGTGGCCTGACCGCGCCGGTCTTCCAATACGGATAGGAAATCCGACAATATCTCGGGCAGTACGCGCTCGCGGCGATTGTCGCAGAGCAGCAGCAAAAATCTGAGGGTTACGTCCTCGATTTTTCCGGCGAGCAGATTGTTCAATACCGCGCGCTTTTGTTCGGATCGCATCATCGGGTCTGCGACAAATTCCCGCAGGTCTTCCGAGGCGTGTAATAAGTCCAATAATGCCTGTACATCGGCTTCAACCCGATCCAATATCCCGCTTTCTTGCGCGGCATCGATCAGTGCGCTGGTGTATCGGATGGAAACGGCTGATTGGCTCACAAAAAACTCCGAACTCAGGAATGTTCTGGCATGCGGTTGATGAAATCATCTACGATTTTTTTGTTGTGCTCATCGTCCAAATTTTCCTCCAGCAATTGCCCGGCAGCGAGAATCGCCAGTTCGGCTGTTTGTTGACGCAATGTCTGGAGGGCCTGATTGCGCTCTTGTTGTATGGTGCGACGCGCCTGTTCGAGAAGCTGTTGGGCGTCGGCTTCGGCGCGTTCTTGCACGTCTCGAGCGACTTGTTCGGCGTCTTCGCGCGCTTTGTTAATTGCAGCCTGAGCTTCTGCCTGCGCCTGTACGAGTGCCTGTTTGTTCTCTTCGGCGGACCTTTCAGCTTCGGCACGCGCTTTATCGGCTTGCTCGAGTGCTTCGCGGATGCGCGTTTCTCGCTGGTCGAGTGCCGATAATAACGGTCCCCAAACAAATTTTTTCAAGACGAGCAATACGAGCACAAATGTGATGAGCGTCCAGATGATCAAGCCGGGGTTTGGACTCAACAAATCCATTGTTATGTCTCTCTTTCACCGCGTTTGGTTCGCGCGGTTTATTTTACTTAAACACCAACAATACGCAGATGACCACGCCGAACAATGCCACACCTTCGACCAGTGCCGCAGCAATAATCATCGTTGACCGAATATCGCCAATGGCTTCGGGTTGACGAGAGATGCCTTCTACTGCACCTCGACCGATTTGACCGATGCCCACGCCAGCACCCAGTGCGGCCAACCCAGCACCAATACCAGCGGACAGATAACCGTAAGCTTCAGCGCCAAGACCTTCCACAGTACTCCTCCTTGTGAGTTGATACAATCAATGCTCCTGATGAATACACAGGCCCACAAACAGGGCGGTCAGGAGCGTGAATACATAAGCTTGAAGAAAACCTATGAAAATTTCCAACATGTACATTGCCAATGCAAAAGCAATGGCAATGGGGGCGACAAAATAACCGAGAATAAAAATGATGCCGATCAGAGACAATATTACGACGTGACCGGCCAGCATATTGGCAAAGAGACGAATGCACAGTGCAAATGGTTTGGTCAAGAGGCCCAGAAATTCCAGCGGGATCATGAGCGGCAACAGTGCAATTGGCAAATTGGGGGGGATCAAGCCTTTGAAAAAGCCGAACAGGCCGTTGTGTTTGATCCCGGCTCCGAGCATCATTGCAAACGAGATGCCCGCCAGCGTGGCTGTTACATTGATATTGCCGGTTGCGGTTTGTCCAAAGGGTATTAATCCCAATAGATTGCAGAAGAGGATAAAGAAAAAGACCGTCATTAAAAACGGCATGTATTTCGGCCCGTCCCGCTCTCCCAGGTTGGGCACGGCGACGTCGTCGCGGATAAATATGGCGATGGCTTCAATCGAATTGACCAAGCCCGATGGTATGCGTCCGCGTCGTTTTGTGGAAATAATGAGGGTGAGAATGAGTAATAGAGAGGCGATCCACATCATGACCAGATGGCCAGTGATTGACATATCGACGCCAAAAAGCTCAATATGGGGTAAGGGGATATGGAGTGGACCGAGATGTAGCTCGTGATGGTCTGTGATATGCTCGAGGATGAAACTGCCGCTGCTTTGCTCCTCTGCCTGTGCTGCCATCCGTCAGACTCCTGAATTATTGGCTTTGTCGGACGGGCGCCCGACGAAGAACCGAATCTCTAAAATCTGAAATACTACATAAAATAAAAATAGTGAAAGAGTCAAGCTAAAAACGTGAAGTTTAACTAATTTTAGTGCGACAAAAAAGAAAATCAGTACAATAATTAGGCGAATCCCCATTCCGCCGAATACGACGGTCATAAATGTGCGGTTATCCCGGCGCATGCCCCACAATGCGAGATAGGCACCGGCGAGTGCATTTAGCGTGCAGATTGCACAACCAACGCCTGCGGCAATGAGTATATCTGTTCCCTGCCACAGGTAGAGCGGGTATCCTCCCAGGCCCCACGCGACCAATAAGACGACGGCAATTTGTTTGACAAAAGACCTCACGTATCTTCCTCCGATTTGCGGTCTATTTTTAAGACGGCTTTGAAGAAGTGGTAAAAGCCCGCGGCAATGCCTATCAGACCGCCGATTAAGGTCCACAGGGGCGCGGTGTCAAATTTGCCATCTGCCCAATGTCCCGCAAATACACATGCCAATATTGTGACGATGAGTTGAATGCCCAGGATTAAATAGGGGCCGACGCTGCGATAGGCCTGGGCGAGGGATGAGGGTTTGTGAGTATTGGGGTCTTTCATTTCATTTTACCAATGGTGAACCGAGTGTCCGCTGCCGGGAAACCAGATTGTATCTACCGTTGCCGAGATTGCCACGCCGAGGATGAATCCGACGAGGATACCGAGAAATAAGGGCTGGCCTTTGCGGTACAGGGCGATGCCGCCGATTTGCAAGATGAGCAATTTGCACAGCCATACGAGAAAGATGGTGAAGATCGTTCCCCGCACGGCCTGGGTTTCCATGATGGCGAATCCAACCGGGTGCAAGGGCCACCAGGATACGCGATACCGCAAGAATGTCAATAGCGCCATTCCGGCCGCGCCAAAGCCGAAAAAGCCTATTCGCTTCCAGTCGGGTGGGTTAAAGGTTTGCATCTGTCGGATCCAGTAATCGAAGATTCGCGGGTGTGTGCGAAATTCAAATGCTCTAAAGTTATACGCGCCGGTTTCATAGCCCAGGTACAGTGTGAATGCGACTGATGAGATGGCGGCTGTAATACCTGCTAATACGAGGGCTATTGCGACCATGCGTTTGCGTCCTTTTATGGCTGCTGTGATCCACGAGCAATGCGCCATGCTGGCCATGGCGAGGCTTTTGGCGTCTGTAAAGTACGCGAAAGAGAACGCGAAATTTGCCATGCTCGCCGCCGGGATATTCGCCGAGCCGAGGGTGTAGAGGGCGAAGGTTGGGGGCATCATGGAGCCGCGCAAATACACCAGTCCGCTTTCGGCAATGACGCGGGCTATGCCGACGTATAATATGCCCATGCCGATTAAGAAGGGGATGATCACATACCAGGCCATGCCCGCGGTGTGTAGCCATCCGATGATGAATAACAATCCGGCCAGGCCACCTATGCCGGCTGTGCGGTAGGACATGAGTTCTTCGGCGTCGTCCGATTTTTTTCGTCCTCTGATGGCGTGCCATACGCCTTTGAGGTGTTCGCGTCCCATCCACAATCCCAGGCACAGCATACAGGCGAGTGCGCCAAATGCCTGCCACGCATTGGCCGCGTGTGTTGAGGACCACAAGCCGGGTGTTCCAATGGTGTATCCGATGCGGTTAAAGGTATAGACTTCGGCTACGACGAGTAAGTAAAAAAACCAGATTGAGAATAGTACTTCCAGGCTGGTCCAGTAGGCAAATCCCGCGATGAAGAATTGTATTCCGATATAGAAGTACCGATCTGGAATATATCGGCTGATGTGCAAGAATGTGACGCCGTCGCCTGCTCGGGTGATTGGTATTTTGGGGAAGTCGGGCATGAAATACGACAAGATATTCCAGCATATTACGGTGAGTGGAATTGCCATGCCGATCCAGAATGCCGGGCGTCCTACGAGGGGTGGCCATATTTTTTTGCTTTCTTCTCTTACGAGTTCCAGCGCGACCTGTGCCGCGGGAAAGGGCAGTTTTTCGTGTTCGGACCACTGTCGTCGCAAAATTACGGCGATGCACAAGCAGGTCCAGATGATTGCGCCCGCAAATGCAAACCACCAGAATAGGGGTACGATCCAGACTTCATAGGGGATTGCATGGCCGGGCGGCAGACCTTCGAAGAAGAGGCGCATGGCGCCGTTTTCATCTGTGGGGAATAACCAGTGCGGCAAGTGGGGATGGAGAAATTCGGACCACCGGTTTTGCGCGGATGCAAAATAATAGGGGGTTGCGAGATGCCCCATGATCAGGCCGGTGAAGTTCATGAGGGGAAATAATGCGCCCACCAGTCCCATGGAGAAGACGATGGCCATTTCGAGGGGGGAAAACGCGGCGCGGGGCCAGAATTTCCGCAGGAGTACGTTCAGCCCCAGGGATAGCACTACAAATGGGATCATGAGTGCCATCGCCATGTAGCTGAATACCATCTGGTTGATGTGGATTACATATAACCCGTAGATGGGCCAGGTGTTTACGCTTATGACGAGTCCCAATCCCAGCAGGACGCAACGCGCGGTTACGCGGTCGCGATTGGGCAAGGCTTCGGTGTTGTTTACGGGTTGCGCGAGTGCCATGATGTATAAAATTTTACTTTTTAAAAGTCCATATTTTTACATATATTATAGTTTGGCAAGAAATAGAAGGGGAGAGAATGACCCTCAATGATATTAAAAAACTCATTGCAAGAAAACAATACTTGATTTCGTCTAAAGTTGAAGACCTCATAGAAGAAGGTTATTTTTCAGAAGCAGACCTCGAACATTGCATCTTTACGGCAACGCGGGTCTATAAACGGGAGCGAGACGAACTGAAACAGGCAGTGGATGGGATGAAATATGTGATCATTGGACGCGATACACATGGACATCTATTCTACACCGCTGGAAAAGTGGTGAGAAGTTACACAGGGCGTTTTTATTTTTTTATTACTGCCCACCAGGCCGAGTAAAGGAAGGATAAAAAAATGGATGATAGAATGTTTGGTGTTCCCTGTCCTGAATGTGGCAAGGGAACTATTGAGCCTGTGCGGTTTCAGAATTACAAGATCAAAGTTAAAGCCTATCCCTTTGTGGTTCCAGATGCAATTGTGGGCGTGTGTGATACTTGTAATGCCCGTGCCTTTGACCCCAGGGAGACGAAGCGATGGCAGGATTTGTTTTATCAACGCCTTGAAGACGATGAGATTTTTTATACCCGCGAGGAGATCAAAACGCTTCGAGAGTCGCTTGGGCTTTCGGTGACCGATTTTGCTCAGTTGATTGGCTGTACCCGACAGTCAATCTATAATTGGGAGCGCCAGGATCGGGTTAATCAACAGACCCGAACGGCGGATTTAATGATGAAATTGGTGGCCAAATCTCTTGTGTCTGAACCCATTGATATCATTTCGTTTTTGTTAAAAGAAGCGGAAAAGATGGGTGTTAAAATTGAATTACAGCGAAGCCTTGTTTGAATTGCCCCTCCTGTCATCTCTCTTCACTTAGCGTTAAGCGCAGGATCACATCGGGCTGGTTGAGGACGACGTACACTGCGCCATCTGGTCCGGATATAGCCTCGCGCACCCGTCCCGCGTTTTTGAGTATGACTTCTTCGTGCAGGACGCGGTCTCCGTCAACGGAGAGGACCCGCACATCTTCGTACTTTAAGGATGCGACGAGCAATTTGTTTTGCCATTTGGAGAACATGTTGCCCTGGTAAAAATTGATGCCGCAGATGGCGATTGATGGTCGCCAGTAGAGGGTTGGTTGTTCCATTTCGGGTTGGTGCGTGCGGTCGGATACGATTGTGCCGTTGTAGTTGAGGCCGTAGGTGATTTCGGGCCATCCGTAGTTTTTTCCTCTGGCGACAACGTTTAGTTCGTCGCCGCCCATTGGTCCGTGTTCGCCGTCCCATATTTTTCCGGTGACGGGATTGACTGCCATGCCCTGGGGATTGCGATGGCCATAGGAATAGATGGTTTTGAGAGCGCCCTCCTGGCTCACAAAGGGATTGTCTTTGGGGATGCGTCCGTCTGTGTGGATGCGGTGGACTTTGCCGTTTGGTCGGGTCAAGTCCTGTGCCTGGTTTTGTACGCCCCGGTCTCCTATTGCAAAGTAGAGGTACCCGTTTGCGTCGAATACGATGCGAGTGCCGTAGTGATGCCGGGTGGTGAGATAGGTTTCATGCGGGGCTTCGTAGATTACTTGTTGGTTGACATAGGTGTTGTCCCTGATGTGACCGCGTACGATGCGGGTCATTGCAGGGGATCGGCGCTGCCCTTCAACGCGGGCGAGTTCATGGCTGTAGGCGAGGTAGATCCAGCCGTTTTCAGGATAATTGGGGTCTATTGCTACGTCCATTAATCCGCCCTGTCCCTCATGGAGGACCTGGGGTGTTCCCGCAATGGGGTTGAGGAGTTTTCCGTTTTTTACCATTCGCAGCGTGCCCGGACGTTCGGTAATGAGTGCTGTTTGTGGGTCGATAAAGTCGATTCCCCAGGGGATTTGCAGGTCCTGTACCCAGATATCGACATTTATGTCGTAGTCGAGTGTTTGTACAAAGTCGGGTGGCGGGGGTTTGGGTTGGCCCACTTCTTTTTCTTGTTGTTCGATAAAATCCACGATCATCGCGATTTGTCTATTTGTGAGCTGTTTTTCATAGCCGGGCATGCCCAGTTCGGTGAGTCCGTTTTTGATGTTGCGGATGCGATAGCCGCGTCCGTCTCCGTATTTCCAGATGCCATCGACCATGCTCGGCGCATTGCCCCCTCTCAGGTCGGGTCCGTGACACTGTGCACAGTATGTCATGTAGAGTGCTTTTCCATCTTGTGCGAATGCAGGGTGATACAATAGGCTCAAGATGCAGATTAGAATAAGGTGTTTCATTAGGTTTCTCCAATTTGGAAAATCAGGATAAGAGGGGCGCGAGTTGGCGGGCGAGCAGTCGCTCGAGGCTGGGGGTGATGTGCCAGAAGTCGCGCATGGTGCAATACTCTTGAACGAGGGCTGGATCACTTGTTCGGGCGGTTTTTTTTGCGCGGATGAGGATGTTTTTGGGCGTGTGTTTGGAGTCGATGAATTCTATGAGTTCTGTGCGATAGCCCAGTATGCCCAGGATTTGTGCGCGGCAGGCGTCGGTGAGGATGTCGGCGGTGCGCCCTTTGAGGATGCCATGTGCCATTACGGGTGCGAAGACAGATGCGTCGAGTTGTGGGCGCAGTTCGTGCTGGCAGCAGGGGGCTGCGAGGATGACGGGGCTGTTCCACTGTACGGCGCAGGCAATGGCGTCGTCGGTTGCTGTGTCGCAGGCGTGCAGGCTAAAGACGATGTCGGGCGGTGTTTGGGGTGTGAAGTCGGCGATGTTGGAATTGTGAAAGGCGAGGTCTGTCCAGCCGAGGTCACGGGCGAGGGTGCGACATTTGGCGATGAGGGATGGGTTGTGGTCAATGCCGATGAGTCGCGCGGGGATATTCTGAATGTTGTTCAGGTAGTGATACGCTGCAAATGTGAGATACGCGTTGCCGCAACCGCAGTCTATGAGGGTGAGGGGGCGATTTGTTTCTGGTATGATAGGTTGTAAGTGGTGGAGAAAGGCGTTGATTTGTTTGAATTTGTCGCGCATGGATGCGCGCACACGCCCGTTGTGATCCATGATGCCGAGGCCCTGGAGAAAGGCGTCGGGACGGTTGTCGGATAGGGGATGGTGTTTAACGCGGTTGTGCGAGAGAGTGGGTTTGATGTTTGGACGCGAGGGTTTTGCGCGTTTGAATAGTGCGCGGCCTTTTTTTGTAATGCGAATGTGGAGGTCTTCTCGGCTGGTTTGTACATGGATTTGCGTGAAGGGTAGGGCGAGTAGTTCGTCGAGTGCGGCGTTCGCGTCGGTCAGTCGGATGTTTTCCGTGATGTCTTGCGTGCGGCTATATCGCGCGATCTGGAGGTGGAGCGCGTTTTTGATCTGGACCATGCGGACGGCGATTTTGTTACAGGTTGTGCCGCGACGCGGATGGCTCAGGGTAAGCCTGAGAAAGGTTTCGGGGTTTGATACCGCATTGAGGATGGCGGTTTTGTAATTTGTTTCACACCGCATACGCGATTGATCCGTCCTCTCGTCTCGGTGTATTGACTTTGGTTAAGGGGGCAAAGGGCGTGTCGGGGATTTTGGCGTCGTCGAGTTCAACGCCAAGGCCGGGGGCTTCGGGGAGGGGGATATAGCCGCCTTCGCGTTTGTGCGCGCATTTGTACACGGCGTTGCGTTCGCTTTCGTCGTTTTTGGAGTATTCCTGAGTGATGAAGTTGGGGATGCTGGCGTCGAGGTGAAGGGATGCGGCTGTGCCCAGGGGGCTGAGAAAGTTGTGGGTGACGACCGCGCAGTGATAGGATTCGGCAATGGCGGCGATTTTTTTGCAGTGGGTCAGGCCTCCTGCCAGCGCTATGTCCGGGCGCACGTATTGGGGTCCGCCGTGTTCGAGGAGTTCGCGAAATTCCCATATTGAGGTGAAGCGCTCGCCATTGCCCAAGGGTACGGGAATGCGTTTGGCGATTTCTGCCTGGGTGGTGATGGTGTCTATCTGGATGGGGTCTTCCATGAAGTAGAGATGATAGGGGATGAGGGCTTCGCCCAGGGCTACGGCGACCATTGGGGTGAGTTTGCGGTGGACTTCTACGATGAGATCTACATCGGGTCCGGCACCTTCTCGGGCAGCGGCGACGATTTCGACGGCGTTTTGTATGATACGAGATTGCGCCTGGTTCTGGTATCCGGCTGTGATGGGATCGAATTTGACGGCGGTGAAGCCTTCGGCAACGGCGGCTTTTGCGTTTTTATACATTTGTTCGGGTGTGGGTCCGCCCGCGAGCAGGTGCAGGCGAATTTTGTCGCGGCAGTTGCCGCCGAGGAGTTCCCAGACCGGGACTTGAAAGTGTTTGCCTTTGATGTCGTACAGGGCGATGTCCATTGCGCTGACTGCGCCGCAGAGTGCGGTGCCGCGAAAGGGTGCCATGCGGTAGAGGTGCTGCCAGTGGTGTTCTATGCGCATGGGGTTTTGTCCGATGAGGTATTCTTTGAAGACTCTGGCGATGGATTGGATGGCTTCGGGATAGCCCCAGCAAGCAGAGGTTCCAATGCCCGAGATGCCGGTGTCGGTGGTGAGGCGGACGACATAGCTGTTGCCGAGCAGGAAGTGTTCGACCTGGTCGATTTTCATATTCTACTCCTTGTATTCAGGTATGGAATTGGCCACAACTTGGATTATATTAACCGATGAGACGATAATGGGCAATAGAATACGAGGAGGGTGAGATGTCGAATTTGCGTTTTGCAGCGGAAAAGGAACGGCGGGTTGCGCTTGTTACGGGTGGGGCGCGGGGGATTGGCGGGGCAACGGCGGTTCGGATTGCGGAGGAGGGGCGAGATGTTGTTATTGCCGATGTTCTGGCAAGAGAGGGGACGGAGACGGTTGAAAAGATTGAGGCATTGGGGCAGCGTGCGATGTTTGTGGAGACAGATGTGACGGATGAGGCTGCTGTGCAGGCGTGTGTGGCACAGGCGGTTGCGCGTTTTGGGAGATTGGATATTCTGGTGTGTTGTGCCGGTATTTTGGGATGGGAGAAGCCATTTTTTGAGCAGCCCGTAGCGCAGTTTGATAAGGTGATGCGTATCAATGTGTACGGGGTTTATCATTTTCACCAGGCTGCAATTCCCCATATGCTCGCAGGGGGTTGGGGGCGCTGTGTGACGATTACTTCGGGTGCGCGCAATGGCAGTCCGAATCAGGTGCCGTATTCGGTTTCGAAGGGGGCTGTGTATTCATTTATCGGTGCGCTGGGCAATGCGTATTGCAAACAGGGTGTGTTTGTCAATGGCGTGGAGCCGGGGCGGGCGTTGACGGATATGGTGGTGCCGAGGTTTTCGCCCGAGTATATTGCCAATCCTCCGGGGCAGGCGATGGGGCGGTATTCGGATCCGGAGGAGGTGGCTGAGGTAATTGAGTTTTTGTGTTCTGAGCGCAATACTTATACGTCGGGTTCGGTGTGGAGTGTGAAGGGGGGGAGAGGTTAGGTTACAGAAGCATGCCATTCGTTGAGGCGGGTGAGGAGGTCGCTGGTCAAGTCGGGTTCGTCGCCCGCGATATTGGTGGTTTCGTTGGGGTCGGTATTGAGGTTGGCGAGGTGTATTTCGTTTTGGTCGAGGAGGAGTTTGTAGCGGTCGCTTTGAATCACACGGGTGTTGCCTCTGGGTCCTTGTGTCCAGAAGAGGTCGCCGTGCGGTGAGGGGGCGTTGTCGGCGATCATTGGGAGTATGTCCGTGCCGTCGAGGTTGTATTGTTCGGGGTCGCCGCCTGCGGCGGTGAGGATGGTGGGGAAGATGTCCATGCCGATGCCGATTTCGTCGATGGTTTTTCCGCCCTGTACGCGCGCGGGCCAGCTCATGAGTGTGGGGACGCGGATGCCGCCTTCCCAGAGGGTGCCTTTGTGCCCACGCAGGCCCCCTGTGTCGCCGCCGGGATAGGGGAGGTCTGTGCCGTCGGTCCAGTTGCGCGGTTCGCGCGAGGGTCCGTGGTCGGGTTGAAAGAAGATGCAGGTGTTGTCAAAGAGGTCCAGTCGCTCAAGTTCGTCGAGGATTTTGCCGATGGCGTCGTCCATGACGGTGAGCATGGCGGTCATGAGTTGTCGCGAGCGAGATAGATGTGCATAGCGTTCCATGTATTCTTCTGGCGCGTGCAGGGGATAGTGCGGGGTGTTGAAGGGGATGTACATGAAGAAGGGTCGTCCGTCGTTTTTGGCTTTTTGGATGTATTCAATGGCTTTGTCGCGCATGAGATCGACGAAGTAGGTGCCGTTGCGATACACTTCTCGGCCGTCTTCCCAGAGGTCGTGCCGCGCCTGGTTTTTCGAAGATAGTGCCCAGTAGAAGATGTGCGAGTAGTAGTCAATACAGCCGTTGGTGAAGCCAAACCAGTGGTCAAAGCCGTGGTTGTGCGGCAAGAAGGGTTCGCGGTTGCCCAGGTGCCATTTGCCCGACATGAAGGTTTGATAGCCCAGTTTTTTGAGTGCTTTGGGTATGGTGGGCAGGTCTGGCGACATGCCGTCGGCAGTTACACCTACGTTGCCGGGGATGCCCGCGGCAATGGGATAGCGCCCGGTGAGTATGCCGCAGCGTCCGGCGGAGCAGATGGGGGCATTGGAATACCACCGGGTGAGTTTGGCGCCCCGAGATGCGATGCGGTCAAAGTTGGGGGTTTGGAAGTCGGTCGCGCCCATGCAAGAGAGGTCGCGATGTCCCTGATCGTCGCTCATAAATACGATGAAGTTGGGTTTGTCGGACATGGGGGTTCCTTTAAGACGTTTGGGTGTCTCGAAATCGCTTTGCGATTTGTTCGGGCGAGGCTGTGCCGGTTGTGCCGATTTGTTGTATGGTGATGGATGAGGCCAATACGCCGATTTGGGCGGCGTCGGATAGTGATGCGCCAGCACAAAGGGCGGAGACCACAGATGCCGAGACGCTGTCACCTGCACCCACGATGTCGATGGGGGGCGGAACTTTTATACCGGGAATATGCGTGAGGTTTTCGTTGTTGGCAATGAGAATGCCGTCGGGTCCAAGGGTGATGAAGACGGGTTTGCCGGTGCGCTGAGAAAAGATGCGGGCACATTGGTTGAGGTCGCGTTCTCCAATGGCGTGTATGGCTTCGTCGCGGTTGGCTTTGAGGATGACATTTTTGAAGTTGGTGATGCGGGTGCGGGAGTCGGCGAAGCAGACGGTGTTGGGATGGGTTTTGGATAGTTTGGCGAGTTCGGCAACGACCCGATCTGTGAGTACACCGCAGTTGGGTTCCTGTACCTGGTCGAGGGCTATGACGCCATCTACCAGGGGGAGGAGATGATGCAGGGTTTTGATGAGTTGATTTTCGAGGTCGAGAGGTAAAGGCGTTCGATTTTTTATGTCCAGGCGTTCCATTTCAGCGCCTGTTTTTTTGTTCAGGGGTTTGGTATAAGTTGGGGTAAAGCGGTCGGGGGCTTCGATGAGGTGGGTGATATCTACACCCGTGGCGCGCAATCCCTGTTTGAGGTCATAGCCCTGACCGTCGCGACCGATTATACCCAGAGCATAGACGCGTCCGATGCCGAGGGCGCTGAGGTTGGAGGTGATGGTGCCGGCTGCGCCGGGCTGGTTGCGAATGGCGATTATCTGGTGCGCTTCAAGGCCGGTTTCGATGGATGTTTCGGCGAGGTCGGGGTCGGTGATGAGATAGCGGTCGAGGAAGTAGTCGCCGATGACGAGGATGGCGAGGTTGTGGAATTTGGAGAGGATGTGGTTCAGGGTTTTGAGGGTCATTAAATCTTACTTCATATCGTGGTGTAGCCTGAAATAGGCGTGGTGACCATATGTATCGAGGCTGCCTTCAAGGCGGAGGATGATGTGTTGCGTGTGCATGCCTGCGCGAATCCGCAAGGCAAGGTCCCGATTGTGTTGCATGCCTTCGACTGCAAGGCCGAATAACGAATCTCTGTGCAAGCCGACGCCGATCCGTTTGTGCCTGTTTTGTAGTCCGACAAATGGCGTTGCAACTAATTTATCGCCTAAGGGCACGCCATAAGCTACTTCGGTGGATACGCGGTTAGATGCATAGACTTCCGAGTTGCGACCAGATGCAATGTCGCTCATGTCGGGTCTTGACCACAGGGCAAGCGCGCTGCCAGATGCGTCGCCCCATGTTGGCGATACCCTGAGCGATAGTCCCTCGCCTGATGGGTTTGGAGACAGGCGGATTGTGCCCGAGCCGCCCCATTCTTCATAACTGCCTTCCTGGTGTGCTATGAGGCCGCGTACCCGACCCTCAATCATCAGGCCCAGCGAGGACAGTACATAGCGCATCCCGGCACCAATTTCTATCCCCATGCCCGTGTCTGCATCGCCGCCATCATACCGCATTCCCAATTCGGCTAATGGTTGCAGTGTTCCCCCGGCGATCCAGAGTACGTGTGATCCTTCTAATAATACGCGTACGCGGCTCGCAGTGCCCTTGTTCTCCAACAAATCCCTCAGATCATCCGCATTCGCACGCGATAGCATCATATCAGACGCCAGTGATAATGAGAATCCGTCATGATAGGTCGATCCGATTAAATCGGTGCGGGTACCAATTGCTCCCATTACCATGTTTGCGTCTGTCTCTAATTGCTTGATGCCTTCGAGCGATAGGGGCAAGTCGCCTCCTCCATAGCCCAGCATTCCCCATACTGAGAATCGGTTTGTCAGTGCGAGGCGCGCCCAGGGGTAGATACCTGTCAGCGTTGTCTCTACGGACCATTCGTCGCGGGTATTGGCGATGGTGCCCAGTATGCCGTCGCCCATGGAGTAGGATAGGACAAGTCCGCCCTGGAAACTGTTATCTCCATAGTCGATGCCCAGCATGACCGATGTTACGTCGCCTTCTACTGTCTGATCGTCGTCGGTGCCACTAAAGCGCGTTGTTGCGCCCCGGCCCCACACTGCCCATCGAGGTTCGCTATATGGTCCCAGTGTGCCAGACAGGGCAAATGATGTGCTGGATATGATTTGCTTCAATATCTCTTTGTCGTGATCACTCTGCGCGGCCTCGATGCTAAATCTCATTGGGGAATCGCCCGTCATCCATGCGGGATTGTAGGATAGTCCGTTGTAATTCATTTGATCCAGATTGTATCCGCCGATTACCACATGGTTGGTGCCCACATGCCCCCTCACGCGTTCGCGCACGGTTTCGATTACGTGATTTGATGCTGTTCGCCCAAATCGCGCCAGCCATCCGTCTAATTTTATCACGCGGGGTTCCTCTGGTGTAATAACTGCTGTCCATGCACTTTCCAATTCTTCGGCATAGCCCAGGTCGTCGGTGAAGTTCACTCGAACTTTTAGCTGGCGGTCAACATCGGTTATTGTGATTTGGTATGTCACACCCGTGGCGCCGATGATTTCGGTTTCCACGCTGCCTACCAGACGGATCCACTGATAGGTGTACGATACATTGGTGAGGCCATTGGCATCCTGGATGTTCGAGACGTCCGCGGTTAGTGTTTGACCTACTCGAGGTGTGCCGCTGATTGTTGGGGCGCCTGTGGCTGGCGAGTTCGGGGGGATGTCGTTGTCGTTTACGGTGACGCTCGCCGAGGATGGATCGCCCACTGTGTAACCCGTTCCGGCTTGTAGTGCTGTGGTTATTGCGCTGGCTTCTTCATCTACGTTGTCGTCGTCTGTTGCGACTGTCAGGGTGGTCTGGTTGGCGCTGATGGTGATGGTCGCGGGCGGTGTGCCGCTGATGACGTTGCCGGTCTCGGTTATATTCACGTTCACGGTTAGCGCTGTTGCGGGTGCAGGGGTTACTGTGATTGTAAAGGTCGCAGCCGCGCCTTCGGTGATGGGTGTGGTACTTGCTGTGATTGCCAAGACTGGCACTACGGGGGCAACGACGACGCTGGTCAATTCGCTTTCCAATTCTTCGGCGTTGCCGGCATCATCGGTGAAGTTTACCCGAACTTTTATCCGGGAACCAATGTCGGCTGTTGCGACTTCGTATGTCACACCTGTGGCTCCGGAGATTTCGGTTTCTACGCTGCCTACCAGACGGATCCACTGGTAGATATAGGTGACATTTTCGAGGCCGTCGATATCCCGGATGTTAGAGACATCGGCTGTCAGTGTTTCACCTACTTCGGGCGTGCCAGTGATTGTTGGGGCACCCGTGGCTGGATTGTTGGGGGCAGCGTCGTTGTCGTTTACGGTGACGCTCGCCGAGGATGGTGTGCCTGCTGTGTAGCCTGTTCCGGACTGTAATGCTGAGGTTATGACGCTCGCGTTTTCATTTGTGTTATCGTCTTCTGTTGCGACTGTGAGAGTAGCGGTGGATTCGTTGGCGTTGATGGTGACAGTCGAGGGCGGCGTGCTGCTGATGACATTTTTCGTCTCTGTCACGTTTACGTTCACGGTTAGCGCTGTTGTGGGCGCAGGGGTTGCTGTGATTGTGAATGTGGCATCCGTGCCTTCGGTGACGGGTGTAATATTTGTCGAGATGGTCACCTGTGGGACCGGTGCTTCGCGGTTGACTGTGATGGTGTAGGTTAATTGCGTGATGTTGTCTTCGGCTGTGACTATTACTGTGATGGTGTTTTCGCCTTCGACAAGTGATACGTCCAATGTGGTCGCGGTCTGGCCGTTGATGGTTATGGTTGCACCCGGGTGATTGGCTGTTGCTGTAATCGTTATGGTCGAGATTCCGTTTTCCACTGAGACTGTGTAGTCCAATGTCGCCGGATCGAATGCCGGGTTCAGTTCGCCGGGATTGATTGTCAGGTCGCTCAGGGTTGCGTCTGTCGATGGGGCACCGCGGTTGACTGTGATGGTGTAGGTCACTTGGGTGGTGTTGTCTTCGGCGGTGACTGTTACTGTGATGTCCATCGTGTCACCGGTAAACGGTACGTTTGATGAGGTTGCGGTCTGCCCATTGATGGTTACGGTTGCGTCTATGTCACTGGGTATTGCTGTTACTGTTACTGTTGTGGTCGCGTACGGCACTGTGGCAGTGTAGGTGTATGTGTCGGGATCGAATGCTGGATTCGGTGTGCCGGGGTTGATTGTCAGGCTGCTCAGCTTTGCGTTGGTCGATAATACCACTTCGTCGTCCAGCACGAGTACGCTCGCCGAGGATGGATCGCCTATTGTATAACCTGTTCCGACTTTTACTTGCGCGGTTACAACACTGGCGTGTTCATCTACATCGTCGTCTTCTGTTGCTACTGTGAGAGTGGCGGTGGTGTGGCCGGCGCTTATAGTGACTGTTGAAGGCGGTGTGCCGCTGAGCATTTTGGCTGTTTCTGTTACGTTTACGTTCACGTTCACATCGGTTACCGATGGCTGATTTGCTGTGATTGTGAAGGTGGCATTCGTGCCTTCGGTGACGGTTGTGGGATTCGCTGTGATGGTCACCTGCGGGAGCCCCGCTGGCGCACGGTTGACGGTGATGGTGTAGGTCAATTGGGTGACGCCATCCACGGCTGTTACTGTTACTGTGACGTCCATCGTGTCACCGGTAAATGGTATGTTCAATGTGGTGGTGTTCTGGCCGTTGATGGATACGGTTGCGTCCGGGTTATTGGGTGTTACTGTAACTGTTACTGATGAGGCATCGTGGGGCACTAGGGCGGTGTAGGACAATGTCGCCGGGGCGAATGTCGGGTTCATAATACCGGGGTTGATTGTCAGGTTGCTCAGGGTTGCGTCCATTGCTGGCGGCAGGTCGTCATCCAGGACGAGTACTCTATCTGAGGATGGCGTGCCCACTACATAGCCCATTCCGGCTCGCACTTGCGCGGTTACGACACTGGCGTGTTCGTCCTTTTTATCGTCGTCTGTTGCGACTGTCAGGGTGGTCTGGCCAGCGCTGATGGTGACAGTTGAAGGTGGTGTGCCGCTGAGGGTTTTGGCGGTCTCAGTGACGTTCACGTTCACGGTGAGTGTGATTGTGGGTGCAGGGGTCGCTGTGATTGTGAATGTCGCAGCCTCGCCTTCGGTGACACTCGGGGGGTCCGCTGTGATTGTTATTACCGGCGTCACGCCCGGTATGACTATCATTTCTGTTAATGCGCTTTCCAGTTCTTCGGGATAGCCCACATCGTCGGTGAAGTTTACCCGAACTTTTAGCTGGTAACCACTATCGGCTATTACCACTTCGTACGTCGAACCCGTGGCTCCGGGGATCTCGGTCTCCATACTGCCGATTACGCGGATCCACTGATAGGTGTATGACACATTGGTGAGACCATTGGCATCCCGGATGTTCGAAACATCGGTTGTCAGTGTTTCACCCAGTTCGGATTTGCCGATGATTATTGGGGCACCTGTTGCTGGTGAGTTCGGTGGCGTGTCGTTGTCGTTGACGTTTATGCTCGCTGAGGAAGGTATGCCTACTGTGTAGCCCACACCTGTCGTTATCTGCGCCATTACAGTCCCATCTGATTCGCGCACATCATCGTCGTCCGTTGCTACTTTTAGCCTGGCGGTGGTCTGTCTGGCGCTGAAGGTGACAGTTGATGGGGGTATGCCGCTGATGACATCGCCGGTTTCGGTGATGTTCACGTTCACGGTCAGTGCGGTCGCCGGTCTGGGATGCGCTGTGAGTGTGAAGGTGGCATTCATGCCTTCAGTAATGGATGTCGTATTCGCTGTGATTGTCACCTGTGGCATGTCGTTGTCATTGACGGTGACAGTTGCCGAGGCTGGTGTGCCTACTGTGTAGCCTGTTCCAGTCTGTATTTGCGCTGTTACTTCGCTGGCGACTTCATTTATATCATCGTCGTCTGTAGCTACTGTCAGTGTGGCGGTGGATTCGTTGGCTTTGAAGGTGACAGTTGAAGGTGGTGTGCCGCTGATGACATCGCCGGTTTCGGTGATGTTCACGTTCACGGTCAGTGCGGT